>DATAIM010000365.1:0-8888 GCA_036262655.1 Gemmatimonadaceae bacterium
AGTATGCGGTAGCTGGCTTCCCAGCTCATGTGGCCCGCCGCGAGGTATCGCCGGTGGATGCGCAGATGACTGAGAGGGATCTGGCGCGCTTCCCCCAGCCGCGCCCATCAGGCCTGTTGCAACAGACTTGCCAGCATTTGCGACGTCAGTGATCGCACCCACTGCCTTGTTCATGATGCTCATCGTGCCGGAAATCGCGCTCGCTGAAACCTTACCCGCCCGCAGCGTGCTCTCGACCCCTTCCGCGAAGCGGGTCAAGGGATTTGGCGTTGGCGCATTTCTCGGAGCGTACTTCGAGTCGAGAAAGTCGATGTAGTCGAGGACCTGGGCCAGCTTGTCGTCGGGCATCAGGTCGAGCTTCCGCATCAGCCGATCGCGCAGTATGTCGTTCACTTGAGCCTCCCTCGCTTCAGCCCCGCCAGCGGGCCCGCTTTCCGCGGGCATCGATGTGCACGTACGTCGTGCGCGTATGCCCGCTGGTATAGATGCCCAACCCCCCTACGAGGTCTGGATGCCGTAGTTCCACGATCTCGACCGCCAGTCCCACCATCCTGCTGTCGACCGCACTGTAGCGGCCATCGCCATTCGCATCGATGGCGACATCGGCGGCGTCCCCATATTGATGCTGGCTGTCTCGAGCCGCGCGGCGAATGCGGCGATTATGCTCCGGAGCGCGAAAGCCGGAATGCACGTCGAGCGCAAGCTTCACCTGATCGGAGGTTCCGCCATGCCACCGCGCGAGCTCCGAGATCACGAGCTCGATCTTGTCCAGCAGTCGCGGGCTGACCGCAGCATACCGGGGCCACGTGTCCTGGCCGTCATGATTGAGGAAATCCCCGACTTTCAGGTGCTTGCTGATCGGAAGGTCGACGTCCCCTTCGCCGATCTCCAGAAACCCCAGCGGCGGCTCCTGATTACCCGAGATTTTCTCGGCGAGGTAGGTGCCGATCCGATAGCCGTTCAGCATCGCGCCCTCTTTCTCCTTGAACGGAACGAGAACGGCGACAGTAAGTCCCTCGACGATCCGCTGCTTGTCGCCGCGGACTAGAGCGAGACGGTAGAATCCGGGTTTCAGCGGCGTCTGGACGTCGGCACCGATCAGCGGGCGGGGCGTTTCTATCGCGGCGTCCTGGCCGACGCGGACCCAGCTATATGCGAGAGCGGTTGGGTCGCCGTGCACGTCGAGCGGATACTCGACCCTCTCTCCGGGCATTGCGAACTTGAGGAGCACCCCTCCGCTTGCACCGAACGCCGTCGCCGAGGGGGAAGCGACAGGCAGCGCTCTGGAGAGAAAGGTACCGAACGGCCTGGTGGCGAAGCTCGGAAGCGGCTGTATGAACTGAAGCGCGCCAACGCTGGCCACGAAGAAGAGACCGAGTGTTACGAGGAGCGCCGGACGTTTAGGGCGACGAAAAGTCTCGTCCGGCAGCGACAGCTGCCGGCCGGAAAAGGGTAGAGCCATCCTTACAAGCTAGTGGCAAAGGCCATAGAGGCCAATGGATTGTCAGTAGATGTAGACGGGCGTGCCTACCGCGACCATATCGAACAGCTTCTCGATGTCCTCATTCCT
The DNA here is from genome assembly GCA_036262655.1 of Gemmatimonadaceae bacterium. Taxonomy (GTDB): domain Bacteria; phylum Gemmatimonadota; class Gemmatimonadetes; order Gemmatimonadales; family Gemmatimonadaceae; genus UBA4720. The sequence goes on from DATAIM010000365.1 coordinate 1,571, forward strand.
CAGGCGCACGCAGCCATGGCTCACCGCACGACCAATGCTCTCCGGCACGTTGGTGCCATGGATCCCATAGCCATCCCCAAGCACGAGCCGCCGGGTACCGAGAACCCCCTTGTAACGGCGCTGATTCGTGCCAAAAGGAGGCACCACAATATTTCCGTTGACGACAATTTCCCGCCCATCGGTCGCTTCCAGCGGAATCTGCCGCCCGTCCGGATAGGCTTTCACGACTTCTGATCCGCTCACCTTTACGACCGCGCCGTCACCCGTGGGGATACGCGTCGACCTGTCCATTCTCGCCAGCCCCAGGCCTCGCTTGTTCGCCTGCTCCTGGAAGTGCCAGTCGGGAGGCACCCATGCTGGATCTATCTCCTTTTCCTGCACCGTCAGGCGGCCGCGCGGGGTCTCGAACTTGTACTCGCGGCCACCCGGTCCGCCGACCAGTACCTTCCCGCTTCCGGTAGCAACCTGCGTGTTGAACAGCACCTCGTTGCCCCGCTTGTACCAGAGCTGGTTCTCCGCGATGCTGACCACGATGTAAGGCTGGTCGGCCCCGATGACGCCGCCAGCCGACGCAAGCCGGGCCAGGCTGTCCTCGGTGGATCCCAGCTTCCCCTTGATCTCTTCGAGCAGACTGAGGTTGTCATTGAAGACCATCCGGTTCACATCCCGCTCGTATCGCAGCACCGCTGTGGTATTCACCAGCATCGCGCTCGCCGTCGCCGCGGCAGCAAACGCGAGCAGCGTTCCCCAGACCCATTTGCCACCGTGCGTGATTGTGTTGACGAAGCCCATCGCTTACCTCGGGTGGAGTGCAGTCGAGTACACTGGGAAGCTCAATAAAAGTATACCCGCATCCCGACGTCCAGATTCGGCAGTATCGCCTTCAGATCATTGCGGCTGATGCGTACGGAGCCTGGTGGAATTGGAGTGGTGTCCTGTGCGAGAAAAGGCGCGTCCGTCGGCGCAATGACAGTCCCTCCGGCGAGTGTGATACCATCGGCGGTTGCGACCGCAACCGACGTCTCGCCCCGGGGGATCACGACGGGAATCGAATCGGAACCAGACTTGGTCTCGGGGCCGAATGCAGCAGCGATCTCGCGCAGCACGGCCCCTTCTCTCTCCAGGTAAATCCGGCCGCTGTCGACAGCGACGGAGAGGTGAAGCTTTTTCTCGAGCTTCGCCTGGCGGCGCGCGAGCTCGATCGCAATTCGGGCCTTGTTTTCCTCCGCAGCGACGATCGCGTCTGTTTTTGCGCGCTCCTGAGCGGTCATGCTCGCCCGCAGCCGCTCGACCTCGGCCTCGTAAGCCCGGCGCTTGATGACCAGGAACCCATCGATCGCCACCATTGCCGCAAGAGCGAGGAGTAGTGTAAACACGAATCCGGGATAAGCGCGTCGGAAGTCGCGCCATCCACCCCGCCGGCGGTCTCCCTTTCGTCCGCCACCCGGATCGCGACGGTCGCTGTTTTCTTCGTCGAGATACCGCGGATGGATATCGGGTTTATCGGCCATTAACGTCGCGTGAGACTTTGAAGGTCGAGGATTGGTACACCCGCTGGTTCACTTCGCCCGTTTCGGACTCTCGCTGTGACGGTGATCGGGGCCAATGGCGGAAGACTCCGTGCGTTCGGAAGAAGCGCCGGCGGTACCACTATGTACACGAGCGCTTTCTCCGAGCCCGGGCCAAGCGCAAGCAGGTAGTGTTCGCCGGTCTGGAGGCCGGTACGGAGCGGATCTGCAGTTTGAAGGGCGACCGCCTCGACCTCCCAGCGTACGAGCTTCCCCTGAGCCTTTGCCGGATTCGCCCTGAGATCGGCCGCACTCAGTGGCCGCAGAGTGCTGTCCGCGATGGTGAGGTCGGACTCTCGCACCCATCCCTCCATTCTCACTCTTACCCAGTCGCGATCCCGGGCGATGACTTCCACCGTCGCGCCCTTGGCGATCTGCCCGGCCGCGGGTGTAGGGGCCATTCCCGTCTGAGGTGCTGTCCGCATGACGACAGCCTTGATTGCAACATGTGGCGCACCTTCCTGTGACGACGCAATTGCCGGAGAGAAGGCCGGGGTGATGCAGATTGTAAAGACAAAGACCGACGATATCGACTGGTACACGTAAAAGCTCGCTGACGTAAATTGTCCCTCTGCGTTTGACAATCCGCGCTGCGTGTCTCCGCTGGCGCGTCGATCAGGAAGTGGCGCACTAACGTACACTCATACACTCACCAGGCAAATATGGCGGGCGAGAGCCGGCAACCGGTCGCACTGATCGTTCTCGATGGCTGGGGTTACAGGGAAGCGCGCGAAGGCAATGCGATCGCGCTCGCCCGTACGCCGACATGGGATGCGATCTGGAGGCACCCTGCGCGAACATTGCTGTCTGCCTCGGGCACGAGAGTAGGCCTTCCCGAAGGGCAGATGGGGAACAGCGAGGTCGGCCACCTGAACCTTGGCGCCGGACGGGTCGTGATGCAGGACCTGGTTCGAATATCGACGTCGATCGCGGACGGTACTTTCTTCTCCAACCCTGCATTGGTCGGCGCGTGCCGAGAAGTGAAGCGGACTGGCGGAACACTGCACCTGATGGGGCTGATCGGCGCGGGGGGCGTACACGCAATCGACGAGCATCTGTACGCGCTGATCGATCTCGCGGTCCGGGAAAAGGTACCTCGGGTTGCCGTCCATGCTTTCATGGATGGCCGCGACACGATGCCGCGGTCGGGGCTCGGGTACATGGAGGAGCTGCTCGCTTACGCGAGCTCGAAGTCCGGCCTCGGCACGCAGATTGTCGTGGCGAGTGTATCCGGTCGGTACTACGCCATGGATCGCGACCGCAGATGGCCGAGAACGGAGCTCGCTTACCGGGCGATCGTCGATGGTGGGGGGCCGCCCGGCGCTTCAGCATTGGGAGTGATCCGCAGCTCCTACGATTCTGGCGTCACCGATGAGTTCATCCTTCCTGCGACCATCGTCGAAAACGGCGAGCCGGTTGCGCGGGTCACACCTGGCGACGCAGTGATCTGCTTCAATTACCGGTCCGATCGCATGCGACAGATCGTTCAGTCGCTCATCGATCGCTCGTTTGGAGAATTCGACGCACGCGAAAGAGCGAACGTCCCCGTTGTCACACTCACCGCGTACGACAGGAATTTCGAAGTGCCCGTCGCTTTCGAGCCGCAGTCGATGGCGCGCCTCGTTGCCGAAGTTTTATCGGCCGCGGGGCGAACGATTCTCAAAACGGCGGAAACGGAGAAGTACCCGCATGTGACTTACTTCTTCAATGGGGGACGAGAGCAGCCCTGCGCCGGTGAGGAACGGATTCTGATCCCGAGCCAGAAAGTCGCGACATACGATCTCATGCCGGAGATGAGTGCTCCCGGAATCACCGACGTGCTGTGCCGCTCGATCGAGGCGAAATCCCACGACTTCATTCTCTGCAATTACGCGAATGCGGACATGGTGGGCCACAGCGGCTCGATCGAGGCGACTGTGAAGGCGGTTGAAACGGTTGACGAGTGTCTTCAGGGGGTGATGAGATCGGCGGAAAAATCGGGGACGAGGCTGCTGATCACCGCAGATCATGGAAATGCTGAAATGATGATCGACCCCGAAACGGGAGGGCCACACACAGCACACACGACGAGCCTTGTTCCGTTCGTGATTGTCGGGGATGATCGCGTGCAATCACTGCGCACCGGCGGAGCTTTGTGCGATGTAGGGCCTACTATATTAAGGATGATGGCGCTCGATCAGCCGGCGGAAATGACGGGAACCACTTTGGGAGAGGTTGAATGAGGCAGGTGTTGTTCGCGGTCTGTCTGGCGATTTGTGCGAGTCGCGTATCGGCTCAGGTCGATGTCGGCTATCCCCCGTCGACGAGCCCGTACAGGGATCTCGAGTTCAGGCAGGAAGCCACTGCATTCGGCGGTTATTTTCTCGCAGCAAAGGATCCCGCCGGCGTCGCGCCGCAGAGTGGTCCGATGGCGGGGATCAGATATGAGGTAGTGGTTGGGGGCCCGGCACAATTCGTCGTACGCCTTGCCGGCGTGAACAGCGAACGGCGGGTGATCGATCCCTCAAAGCCGGCGTCGACGCGCGATCTTGGGGTGCAAAGCTGGCCGCTCTACCTCGTCGATCTCGGCATCTCGCTGAACCTTACCGGCCAGCGGAGCTGGCACGGTGTGGTACCAGTGATCTACACCGGGGTTGGCCTCGTATCCGATCTGGACAAGAAGGTCGATGAAGACCCGTTCAATATGGGCACCACATTTGCCTTTTCAGCGACTGGTGGCCTGCGGATCGTGCCGGGAGGCCGGTTTCAGCTGCGGGCGGACGCGGGTACGTACATCTATCAGATCAGGTACCCCACCGCCTATTACGCAACCACGGCTGACAACACCTCCGTCCTCGGCGCGAAGCAGGCGAAGAATTTCTGGAAGAGGAACCTCGGTCTCACCCTCGGGGCTTCGTACCTCCTTTTCCGGTAATCGGCGCAGTCGCGCCACTTGCCCGTATTGCGGAGGATAAATGGCTGACGACTACGACAACACCGAAGACATCGCCAACATGACCGATGGCGAGCTGAAGACATACGTCCTTGCAGAGCTGCGCTCGCAAAAGACAATCGACGTTGGCGACATAACCGTGCGCGTCAGCGACGGCTCGGTGTGTCTCGAAGGCAGAGTCGGCACCGAGGAAGAGCTGCGCATCATCGACCATGTCATAACCGACGTGATCGGCCTGAAGGAGATCGACAACCAGCTTGTCGTCGATGAAACCCGCCGTGCCGAAAGCCCCGAGCCTATCGACGAACACCTGGCGGATGAAGAAGAGCACAGCCGGCTGATCCTCGGAGACACGGTGCTTCCGCTCAGTCCCGAGGCGGAGCATCTCGGAGATCCAATGGAGATCGAAAGGGATCTTGTATCCGAAGGTGTTGCTGACGTAACCAGTCTTCAGGACGAAGATGAAGGCACGCGCGACGTCCAGGCTGCCATCGCCGAGGCTGAGCCGTGGATCCCGCCCGAGGGTCCGACCCCCGAAGGGGTCGCCGGCGAAGAAGAAGGGCGATTCGGGATCGACGGCCAGCACTGATGACCCGGAGCGCGGTCGATGCCGTGCGCATCGACCGTGTTTCCGGTGCTGTGTGCAATCCATGTAAACGAGAGGCAGATTATGGCGATGCCACTTGCCTTTCTGACGCGTCGGGTGACCTTCGCCGCCGCACATCGATACCGGAGACCTGAATGGACCGACGAGAAAAACGAGTCGGTCTTCGGGCTTTGCGCGCGTGAGAACTATCACGGACACACTTACCTGTGCGACGTCACCGTTGGCGGGAGCATCGATCCCGTGACGGGGTTCGTAGTCGACCTGGCAATGCTCGACAACATTCTTGCGGAAGAAGTGAAGAACCGCTTCGATCACCGGAACATCAATCTCGACGTCCCGGAGTTCGGCGACGGAAAGCTCGTACCCAGTGGAGAGAATCTCGCCCGGTTTATTTATGCCAAGGTCGGCGGTCGCCTGCCGGCCGGAGTGACGCTGGACTCGGTGACTATTGCGGAAGACCAGACGCTGAGCGCGTCGTATCGCCGGGAGCCGTGAAGATCCTTCTGATGCGCCGACTCGCTGCGGCGGCACTATCTGGCTGCGTCGGACTTACCGCCTGCGCTCCGACTTCTGGCACGTCGCGATTGGGGCCGAAGCGCGATCCGCTGGAAGCACTACGGTTCTCGATCGATTCGCTCGTAAACGATCCGATGTTCGCCAATGCCCACATTGGGCTGCTTGTCGTGAATCCGCGCACCGGCGATACGCTGTATTCACGCAACGCCGGCAAGCTGTTCATGCCGGCGTCGAATCAGAAAGTCCTCACCGCGGCAGTCGCTCTTCACCAGCTCGGAGCAGACTACCGATTCCGCACCTCGATTGTAACCCGCGGAACGGTGCGAGACAGCGTGCTGAGCGGCGACCTGATCGTGATCGGCCGCGGTGATCCGACGTTGAGTGATCGCGTGCATGGCGACGCAATGAACGCGATGCGCGAGATCGCCGATTCGCTGAAGGCGCGCGGAATCCGGCGGGTTACCGGTTCGCTCAAGCAGGGCGGCAACGCTTTTCCGGACAGTATTTACGGCTACGGCTGGGAGTGGGACGACTTGTCGGGTTCGAGCGGCGCCCCCGTTGACGAGCTCCTTTTCAATGAAGGAATGGTACAGCGTCAGGTAAAGATCGGCGGTCGCGACACGACTATCTCGATCGCAACGCGAACGCCGGGGTACGCGTACCTCAGTGCCCTTTACCTGGCACTCGTTCAGCGCGGAATCCGCATCGACGGACTCGTGGACCTCGCAGTCGACAGCCTCGTGACGAGTACGGATACTCTTTACGCTTTTTCCTCTTCGCCGCTAAGCGAGATACTCAAGCATTTTCTCAAACCGTCGCAAAATCAGATCGGTGAAGCTCTCATCAAGACTCTCGGATTGGAGCGAACAGGTATTGGGGTTGCGGACAGTGGTGCGGCGGTGATCACCCGCCAGCTCCGCGAGTGGGGCGTAGACTCCGCAGGTGCCGTGGTGTACGACGGAAGCGGTCTTTCCCGGCATGACCTCGTGACGCCCGAGACGCTCGTGAAGGTTCTCGTCGCGATGCAGAGGGAAACGGCGTTCCAGGTTTTTTTTGACGCCCTACCGATCGCCGGGGTGGACGGAACAATCAGGAGCCGCATGGCGGGCAGTGCGGCAGCGGGGAATCTCAGAGCGAAGACAGGCACCATAGAATTTGTCCGGTCCCTGTCCGGCTACGTCGACGATGCCGATCACGACCGGCTCGTGTTCAGCTTTCTCTCAAATCACTTCATTGTTCCCGTCGCGGAAATCACCCGGGTACAGGATGCTGTCGGGATACTTCTCGCGAACTACCGGAGAACACGAGGAAATTGATCTCGGTCGCTGAGGCGAGCGGGCGAATTCTCGAGCGTATCCAGGCGCTTTCCAGCGATAGAGTTCCAACTGGTGATGCGGCGGGCCGCGTACTCGCCGCTTCTCTTGTCGCGCCGATCACGTCGCCGCCGTGGGATAATTCCTCAATGGATGGCTACGCTGTCAGAGGGGCCGACCTCGCCAGCGATACTGCACCGCGGCTGCACGTGGTCGACACGGTCGCGGCGGGATCGTTTCCCTCGCGCCGTGTCGAGCGGGGTGAGGCGATACGCATAATGACCGGTGCGCCGGTTCCCGGAGGTGCTGACAGTGTCATCCGCCACGAGGACACCGACAACGGCCGCGAGGCCGTTACGATTCTCAACAAGCGTGACATCGG
>DATAIM010000366.1:0-3896 GCA_036262655.1 Gemmatimonadaceae bacterium
GTGTCGAGGAGCTGACGCCGGTGAAGGCGACGCTGGCGACATTGAAGGGTCATCCCCTCGCGGGTGCGGTGCGCTTTCTCTCGGAAAAGCGGGGGGACGCTGTACGCTTCGAGGTACAGGTCTACGACCGGCCGGCCTCACTCACTGACTGGTTCGCGATGAAAACCATTGGCGAGACGTTGCAGACTCGGACGTGGCGGAGCCTCGTCGAGAAGATGGTGCAGGAAAGCGGCGGTGCGGCCGGAAAGGGAATCCAGGAGACTGAAGAGGACCTGGACGAGCAGAAAGCAGAGAGGATAGAAGACTGGATCCGTGACCTTGTCCTCGAGCGGAAGAAAGAGACAACGCAGGAGAAAATGACGGCCTGAACGTCAGCGGTCGAGCCATGCCCGTCGGCGCGCTCGTTATTCGGGGAAACTCAGGTCGGGGTCTCTCAGCTGGCAGTGCTGCCCGCATCCCAGATGGTATCTGTTCTTCGCAAACCACCTGTAGAACTTCTCCGCGAGCGGCCGCACGAATGGAATGGAGAAGATCCACGAAATGAGCTTTCCCTTAGGAAGCACATCGAGCAGCCGCTCGATCGCGGCTGCGCCCTGCCAGGTCTGGCCGGTCGGATTGTATATGACCTGAACGGACTCGAGATATGCGCGCGCAGGTATCCATGGGTATCGCGCATACAGTCCAGGCGTTTGTGACGGCAGGATCTCCAGCTCGGCACGCCTGTCCCATTTCGTGAGAACACGCACGAGCTTTTTGCACACGTTGCAGAATCCGTCATAGACGACGGTATGCGGCCGCCCGGGTGATCCCGAGGTAGGCGCATCTTCCGGAGCAGCCTCCCGTCCCTTGATAGTGAACCGAACGACAGGAACAGTCATGCGTGAACCGCGGCCTTTGTCTCCACTGTCGTGCTGATCGCGGGTGGATGTGTCAGCGTAGCGTGCACGGCGCAGAGATCTGCAACGCGCGCCGCCGCTTTCTCTCTTGCCGGCGGCAGTGAGGGCCATTGAATGGTCATCGCAATGTCACCAACGCGATGTGGATCCTCGACGAACTTCCACTTGACCTCGACGACAATGTCGCTGGATTCGAGCTTCGCATTGCTCGCCCAGGATGCCAGCACCGAATACGTGCAGAACGCGAGTGAGCTCCCCAGCATATGGAATGGAGAGTAAAGCTGATCCGCCGAGCTGGCCTCGATCGTCATCGGTCCGAGCACGGGCTCGAGCCGCACACCGTCATCACCGAGCAGCGTGATCTTCATGCATCGCTCCGGTTTGCGAGAATCGTTCCCGGTGGCGCCGGCTGCTGCTGCGAGAGGCAGTGGAGCGTTCCCAGCCCCCACACCAGATCCACGGCGTGGATTCCGAGCACCTGTCGATCGCCAAATTCTGCTGCAATGATGCCGAGCGCGATCCGGTCATTGGGATCGTTGAACGTCGGGACGATGACGACGTCGTTGGCGATGTAGAAGTTCGCATAGCTTGCCGGCAGCCGCTGCCCTTCCATGACCAGGGGTCTCGGATACGGAAGCCGCACAATGCGTAAGGGCGTCGTCCTCGATACCGCTTCGAGGCGTTCGAGGTTGTCGACAGACGGCCGATGATTCGCATCTTCCGTATCGGGCTCGTATGCCAGGAATACAACTCCCGGCGCGGCGAATCGTGCGATGTCGTCAACATGCCCGTGCGTATCATCGCCGGCGCAACCTTCGCCCAGCCATATCACACTGGTCGCACCGAGATATTCTGCGAACGCTGCTTCATAACTTTCGCGCGTCATCCCCGGGTTCCGCACCTGGATGTCGCTGAGCAGCCATTCCTCGGTCACGATCGCGGTGCCGCGTCCGTCCACCTCGATGCCTCCGCCCTCGAGAACCATCCACGAGCCGTCATCAGGTCGCTTCGCCATTGTACGAGGAAGCCCGGTGATTTCCTCTACCACCTGGCCGACTTTCTCATCGCGCTCATGATTGTCGTACTTCGCCCAGCCGGTGAACCGCCAGTTTACGAGCTCCACCTCGCCGCCTTCCGTCCACACGAATGTCGGCGCCGAATCACGCAGCCAGACACGGTCGGTCGGAACGAGATGGAGACGGTATCCGGCGCGATCGACACCGTGTGCATCGAGCACGATCTGAGCGGCTACACGGACCGCTTCGTTGTGACACAGGATCTCGACGCGCTCGTGCCGGTGGAGCGCGCGAACGATCTCCGCGTACACCCACGGAATCGCCTCGAGCTTGCCCGGCCAGTCGGGCTCGTGGTGCGGCCACGCAATCCACGTGGCCTCGTGCCTCTCCCACTCGGCCGGCATGATTCGTTTAGCTCTGTGCACGCTTTGCCGCCGCCCTCGGTAGTGGGTGTCGTTACTGGCCGATGTCGTCAGGTGGTTCTTCGCCTGTAATTGGCTGCGGTCCCTCGGCCTTATCCCAGATAACGATTCAGAATGGGGCCATATGCATCGATGCGTCGATCGCGAAGAAATGGCCAGTTGCGACGCGTATCCTCGATGAGGCGCCGATCGCATTCGGCTACGACGACCGCAGGGTCGGCGCCAGCTTCAGCGAGAATCCGTCCGAATGGATCGCAGATGAATGAATGACCGAAAAACTCGATGCCGTTCGTCCCCGGCTCATCCTCGTGGCCGGCACGGTTCGGGGCAGCGACAAAAATTCCGTTCGCGATTGCATGGGCGCGCTGAGCCGTCCGCCATGCGTCAAGCTGTGCCTTGCCGAACTCATCCTTTTCGGCAGGATGCCACCCGATCGCCGTGGGATAAAAGAGGATCTCGGCGCCGAGGAGCGCGTTGATGCGCGCTGCTTCGGGGTACCATTGATCCCAGCAGATCAGAACGCCGATCTTCGCAAACTTCGTGTTCCACACGCGGAATCCGCTGGCCCCTTTGTGCTCGTCATTGTGCGAGATATGAGAGTCACCCGGCGTGAAGTAGTACTTCTCGAAGAACAGCGGGTCGTCGGGAATGTGCATTTTGCGATACACACCGAGAATCTTACCGCCGGCATCGACGATTGCGGCGGAGTTGCGATAGACGCCGGCGGCCTGCCGTTCGAACACGGGCACGATGAGCACTACGTCGAGCTCCTGTGCAAGCTTCTGCATCCGCTCCACGGCGGGGCCGGGAATCGGCTCCGCGAGGTCGAATCGGTCCGCGGTCTGCGCCTGGCAGAAGTAGGGCGCGTTGAAGAGCTCCTGCAGCGAGATGATCTGTGCGCCACGCCCCGCTGCCTCGCGCACCCGCTCGACCGCCCGCTCGATGTTGGCCGCGGCGTCGGAGGTGACAGCCTCCTGGATCAAACCGACCGTTACTGGTGTGTTCATTATTTGAAAGCTGATACGTTTAACGAAACACAGGAAGTGCCAGCGACAAGGCCCATTGGCAACCAGACCTTTCCCCTACAGCGATGACTGAAAACGAGAGCGAACAAACGCCGCCGCCGTCCATGGTCACGACACTTCACGGATCTCCTCTTCCCACGGGAGTCGATCGCCGCTCGGGACGACGCAGCCACCGGATGCACAGCGCGTTCCGCGCGATCAAGGCGCAGCACGCGAGCTCTCAGACGAGGATGATGGTAGTGGCGGGCTGGCTCACGAGCTTCGCGAGCTCGACCGGCTTCTTCGTTTTCCACGTCATTGCCTTCGCAACGTGGATTATCTGGAATAGCGGAATATCCCCGTTCGCCAAGTTCGATCCCTTCCCGTTCGGCCTGCTGACGATGATCGTCTCGCTCGAGGCGATCTTCCTCTCGATTTTCGTGCTGATGAGCCAGGGCAGGGAGTCGGCGATCGGAGAGCTGCGCGAAGAGCTGACTCTTCAGGTGAATCTGCGGATCGAGGAAGAGATAACGAAAACGCTGCACCTCGTCGCCGGTT
>DATAIM010000367.1:0-2457 GCA_036262655.1 Gemmatimonadaceae bacterium
AGCTTTGCGAGCTCGATTGCTCCCGCGAGACCGGCAGGTCCACCTCCGACGAATACCACGTCCATCGACACCGCCTCGGAGTCCATCGGCTCGCGCAGAATGAGCTGGGGCGGAAGCGACGGCTGGTAGTCCGCTGGTACGATTACGTCGAGGCGGCGACCGCTCGTCATCTCTAGTGACCTTTTTTCGCTTCGTGTACGGCCGACGTGAGTGCGGGCATGACCTCGAACACATCGCCGACTATTCCGTAGTCGGCGACCTTGAAGATCGGCGCTTCCTTGTCCTTGTTGATCGCGACGATGGTCCCGGATGTTCGCATGCCCGCAAGGTGCTGCACTGCGCCCGAGATGCCGACTGCGACGTACAGCTCAGGGCTCACAAGGCGCCCCGTCTGTCCGATCTGATCCGAGTGGGGACGCCACCCGTCGTCGGTTACGGCGCGCGTTGCACCGACAGCCGCATTGCCGAACGCGGCCGCAAGATCCTCGACCAGCTTGAAGTTCTCGGCTGCCTTGAGACCGCGGCCTCCTGCGACGATCACCGGAGCTTCGGCCAGATCCAGCTTGCCCGACTTGCCGGTAACGGTCTCTGTCACACGAACGCGCGACGTAGACGGATCAGAAACCGGCGAAAGGCTTTCGACGCGACCCGGCTTCGCATTTTGTATTGGAGAGAAAGTGTTCGGACGCAATCCGACCACCGCTGGAGTCCCCGCTATCGTGATCGTTGCGACCACCTTTCCGATGTTCATCGGGTGCTTCACCGTCAGCGTTTCCCCGGTCAGCTCGATAGCGATGACATCGGTAACGATTCCCGCCGCCAGTTTTCCGGCTACACGCGGCGCGAGGTCGCGACCCAGCGCTGACGTCGCGAATAACACCGCCCGGTATCCCCCCGCTTTCACCTTGTCCGCCGCTATCGCGGCGGTTGCCTCGGCATTGTATTGCGCGAAGGCGTCATGCTCGCATGTGAACACGACGTCGGCGCCATGCTGCGCGAGCTGCTCTGCCTTCCCGGCGATTCCAGGGGAGCCGACGAGAAGCGCATGCACCTCTCCTCCCGTCGCATCGGCGAGCTTTCGCGCCGCTGTGACACATTCGAGAGCGACCTTTCTGAGCTCACCGTTGCGAGCTTCGGCGAATGCAAGAATGTTCGCCATCAGAGAACCTTCGCCTCGGTCTGAAGGAGCCGTATCAGCTCCGGCACGGCCGCCGATCCTTCGCCGACGATCCTCCCTGCGGCGCGATCGGGCGGCAGCTCGAGCCTTTCGACTTTGACCTTCGGTTCACCAAGCTGCGCCGGCTTCGATTCGAGAGTCTTCTTTTTCGCCGCCATTATTCCCTTGAGAGATGGATAGCGGGCGGTGTTCAGCCCTTCGTCAATTGTGAGCGCGGCTGGGAGCGAAAACTCGACTATCTCCTGGGCGCCTTCGAGCTCGCGCTTTGCCGTTCCCTTTCCGTCGCTGATTTCGAGACTTGAAATGGCCGTGACACACGCGATGTCGAGCAGCTCAGCGACAATCGGGCCGGTCGCACTGTTGGATGAATCAGGGGAGAGCTTGCCAAAAAGCACCAGATCGTAGCCTCCATCCCTGAGCTCAGCCGCAAGCGCTGAAGCAATGGCGAAGGCATCGAACGGAATGCGATCGGCCTGAAGATGAATGCCCCGATCCGCACCCATGCTCAGCGCCTTCCTGATCGTCTCCTGCACTGCCGCGGGTCCGAGAGAGAGGACGACCACTTCTCCCTGCGCTGCTGATTCCTTCAGCTGTAGCGCCGCCTCGACGGCCCACGCATCGAAATCATTGAGGTCGAACTTGACGCCGCTCTCGTCGAGCGAAGCGCCATCTGATGCAACTCTGAATCGAACGTCCATGTCCGGGACGCGCTTGACGCACACGGCGATCTTCACCCGGTGCTCTCCCATGTGAAAGATTTCACTAAAAATACAGGAAGCGGGCCGGCAGGTGGAGTTGCCGCGACGAGATGGGAGCCGCAGTTTCCTGCACCCCGTGCGGCCGCACTCGCGACCTGGAAGGCACCGTTCACCGGCGGGGACCGTCGAACGGCGGCGTGAAGCGTCATATAGGATGAGCCAGGTCCATTCGCGCCTGCACAAATCAAAGGGGGTCGCTTGGAACGAAGATGGCGCCGCGTCCTGCTGCCGATCGCTGCAATCCCCGCCGTCGCCTGGCTCCTCCCCGGCGCCAGTCCGGTGGCACAGGCTCCCTCAGCGTCCGAAAACAGGTCGGCCGATTCAGCGGTCGTTGCGACCGGGCTCCAGATGGAGAATGTGGATTTCTACATCGATCCGCAGATTCCACTGAGAATTCGCCGGCTTGCGGGCACGATGAAAAGCAAGACCGCGGGCCCGGTCGTGTTCGACGACAAGCAATCGTTCGTGATCCAGGTCGATGCGGGAGAAGTCGGCTTGACCGGCGAGGATCTAAGCCTCCTC
>DATAIM010000368.1:0-8888 GCA_036262655.1 Gemmatimonadaceae bacterium
CGCTGAAAAGTGTGAGCGACTCTCCATTCACCGAGAACGTCGATGCCGAGTCCGCGGATCGGCGTATCATCGGAATCGTCTGAAAGAACGTCCCGTTTTCCCCTCCCGGCTCGAGCCCGAGCCGGGCCGCCTCATGCGCGAGGTAGGACGTCATTTTGAAATTTCCAGGCGAGCCGGCTTCACGCCCGCCCATCGAATCGTCCGCCACCGCGTAAATACGGGTGCGCACGTCGGCTGGGGTGATCGCCCCGACGGTTCCTGCGGGCCCGGGCCGTAATCCGGTCGTGCAACCCACCACAAGTGATGCGCCGATGCCGATCCTGCTGACCATCGCTGTAACGCGCGAAAGCTTCATCTGTCGGATGGTGGCGAGTGGCGTGTTCAGGCAGCGGTCGTCCACGGATATGACTCACAGCGCAATTCGCGTGCATGCCAGTCTGCTTGACCGGGTTCACTGCGGTCGATAACGTGCCCGCGCATGTCTGACTCACCTGCGCCCGCGAGAATTTCCGGCTCGTCGATGAACATCTGGCGGAGCCTCCGGGGGCTACCGCGCGACGTGTGGGTTCTCGCGGTCACGTCGCTGATAAATCGGGCCGGCACGATGGTCCTCCCCTTTCTTGTGTTGTACCTGACGCGTCAGCTCGGCTTTAGTGCGCCCAGAGCCGGGCTTGCGCTGGCCGTCTACGGGGCGGGGTCGATCGTTGCGGCCCCGATTGCGGGACGGCTCACTGACCTGATTGGTCCTCTTCCGATCATGCGTGCGTCGCTGATGGGGACTGGATTGCTTCTCCTGATTTTCCCATTCGTCGAGACGTATGCAGGGGTCATTGCATTGACGGTTACCTGGGCACTGGTGTCGGAGGGATTCCGTCCGGCGAATCTCGCGATGATCGCCGAGATCGTTCCGCCTCTCCAGCTCAAGTCGGCGTATGCCCTTCTCCGGCTCGCGATCAACCTCGGCATGAGCATCGGCCCGGCCGCGGCAGGTTTCATCGCCTCGCGCTCATTCGAGTGGATCTTTGTCGTGGATGCGGTCACCACCCTTGCGGCTGGGTCTGTTCTTCTCGCGACCCCATTCAGCGCTGGAATCCGGCGGAAAAAGAAAGAGGAGGATGCAGCGTCAATAGCGAGGACGACTTCACGCCCGGTGGTGTTGGGAGACCGGAGGATGCTTCTTTTTCTTTCCGCTCTCTTTCTCGTCGGCATCGTCTTCTTCCAGCACGAGGGGGCGCTGCCCCTCTTTCTTGTGCAGGATCTTGGTCTGTCGACGGCGTTCTATGGAATGCTGTTCACGATCAACACTCTGATGATTGTGTTGATCGAGGTGCCATTGAATGCGGCTACCGCGCACTGGCCCCATCGGCGGGGTCTCGCCATCGGTGCATTCCTGTTTGCCGCCGGCTCCGGTGCCTTCGCGTTTGCAGGCGGTCCCGCAATGGTGATAATGGCGATCGTGGTATGGACATTCGGTGAGATGATGCTGTTCCCGCAGGCGTCAGCATATGTCGCCGACATCGCCCCAGCGGAGCGTCGCGGTCAGTACATGGGTGCGTATTCGCTGTCATTCAGCCTCGCGTTCGCGGTAGCGCCGTGGGCGGGAACCGCTGCGTTCGCGCAGTTCGGGTCGAGAGTGCTCTGGCCGGGCGTGTTCGCCCTGGGTGCGATATCGGCACTGATGATGCTGCTCGTAACCAGCGACCGAGAGGTGTCCGCTCCACTGCCGGGCATTATTATTAGCGAGTGAGCAGTGAACGGAAACGAATGACCGCGCGCGCACTCCGCACTGCATGCATCGCTATCGTCGTCGCTGCCATCGCCGGCTGCGGTCGTGAGCCCACGGACCCGAGCAGGTCGGACCTGACAGGGACCTGGAAGTCATTCGACCGCGACCTCTACATATTCAATATCGAGATGACGCTGACGCAGCCCGCGCCGGGCGTCGTCGTCGGCAAGTGGCGCGCTCAGGGCAGAACGGATAACTCCTGCACCCCGGGGCTTCCATGCGCGGACTCGAGCATCGTTACAGGCCGCAACGAAGTAGCCCAGGTCGTGCTGGCGCTTCTCGGGGCGGGAACCTTCGTTGGTGAGCTCGCAAAGGCTGATACGCTCAAAGGCATCATCCGGTCGCAAGGCACCAACTACCACGTGACGTTCGGCAGATGACCTGAAATCGCGCGCCGGACCATCCGGCGCGTATCACGCAACCCTCCGGAAAAAAAGAATGCGCCTGCTCCGCCCAGTGTGGATCATCGGTGTCTTGTTTCTCCTGTTCGGCGCGATTCCTACTGTCGTCGGCTTCATCACCGACTGGCTCTGGTTCCGCGAGATCGGCTACCAGGCAGTGTTCACCACCGAGATCTTCACGAAGACTCTCCTCTTCCTCGCCGGAACACTGATCGCCTACCTTTTCATAACGCTGAACGCACGCTACGCGGCGGGCGGAATCTCGAAGGCACCCGTTCTGTGGAGAGTGAGTCCGGAGCTGCCGCCCGTAGACATCGGGCGCTCGCTCTCGAAGATTGTCCTTCCTGTCGGTGGCGTCGTGGCGCTTCTCTTCGGCGCTACCGCCGCTGGCCACTGGATGGATGTGCTTCAGCTGCTGAATCGATCGAGCTTCGGGCTCAGCGACCCCGTTTTCGGCCGGGAGATCGGCTACTACGTATTCGTTCTGCCGGTGATTGCATCCGCAATCGGGATGCTGCGCGGTCTCGTTATTTTCGCACTCCTCGCTTCGCTCTTTTTGCACCTGCTGCGCGGACGGGTCGTTCTTCCGCCGCAGCGCGTCGGACTCGAGCCCCCCGCCGATCGCCACGTTGCGGCGCTGCTCGTCGCGTTTCTGCTTTTAACCGCGGTGCAGATATGGCTCGTGCGGATTCCGGAGCTGATGTATTCCACCACCGGACCGCTCGTCGGGGCGAGCTACACGGACCTTCACGCGCGGTTGCCGGCGCTTCACATCACTTCCATTGCCGCACTCATTGGCGCGGGTCTCGTGATTTATGGAATGCTGCGGCGGAAGATAGTCTGGTTCACCGTCGTATCCTTTCTCGCTTACGTCGCGGTGTCGATCGTTGTGGGTGGGCTGTTTCCATGGGCAATGCAGCGCTTCGTCGTTGCGCCGACGGAGCTCACGCGGGAAGCCCCGCAGCTGAGAAACCACATCCGCGCGACGCGTGCCGCCTGGGCTCTCGATAAGGTCGAGACACGAACGCTCGGTGGCGACGCGCTCCTCACACTCGCCGACATTCGAGCGAATGCGGCGACCGTCGAGAACGTTCGGCTGTGGGACCGCGATCCACTTCTTCAAACGTTCGGTCAACTCCAGGAAATCAGGACCTACTACGACTTCAAGTCGATCGACGACGACCGCTATATCATCAACGGCCGGTACCGGCAGGTGCTGCTGTCACCACGAGAGCTGAACAGCGGATCCCTCCCGACCCGCACATTCATCAACCAGCACCTCACGTTCACGCACGGCATGGGGCTTACCCTTGGCCCGGTGAACGAGGTGACGAGCGAAGGCCTTCCTGTGCTCTATGTAAAGGATCTCCCGCCTTCCTCCTCGGTTTCGATCAAGGTAACGCGCCCGCAGCTCTACTTCGGGGAGCTGACGACAGACCACGTTTTCGTGAACACCCGCCAGGCAGAGTTCGATTATCCCTCGGGGGAGGCGAACATCCAGACACGGTACTCGGGCACGGCGGGGGTACGCGTCGGATCATTCCTCACGCGGGCGATGTTTGCGATGCGGTTCGGCGCGCTCAACATCCTGCTCTCCGGTGACATCAGATCGGACAGCCGGGTGCTCTACAACAGGGAAGTCGCAAACCGCGTCCACATGGCGCTCCCGTTTCTGACCTTCGACGACGATCCATATCTGGTGATCGCCGCCAACGGGGAGCTCAAGTGGATCCTCGATGGCTACACGTCGACCAGCAGATACCCGTACTCGCAGCGTCTCACCGACGGGACGAGCTACATGCGAAACAGCGTGAAGGTCGTCGTGGACGCATACAATGGATCGGTCGACGCATACATCGTCGATGCCGCAGACCCTCTTGCCAGGACATATGGGAAGATATTTCCGGGTCTGCTCAAGCCCGGTGCATCGATGCCCGCCGACATGCGTGCCCACATGCGCTACCCAACCGACCTGTTCCGGGTGCAGACGCAGCTCTACGCCACATACCATATGGATGCGGCAGAGTCCTTCTATCACCGCGAAGATCAGTGGCAGATTCCCGCGATCGGGGATCAGTCTGAGAGCGGCAACCGGTTCATGCGCCACATCGTGATGAAGCTGCCCGAGGAGTCTCGTGCGGAGTTCATTTACATGGCGCCGTTCACTCCGAAGGGTAAGGACAATCTTGCATCATGGATGATCGCGAGGAACGACGGCGTCAACTACGGCAGACTGCGCGTTTACACCTTCCCCAAGCAAAGCCTCGTGTACGGTCCGCGGCAGATCATGTCGCGCATCAATCAGGACACGGACATCTCCCGCGAGCTGACGCTGTGGGACCAGCGCGGGTCCGAGGTGATACGGGGCGAGCTGCTCGTCATCCCGATCGAGGAGGCTCTCATTTACGTGCAGCCGGTGTACCTGCGGGCAGAAGGTGGCAGGATCCCGGAGCTCAAACGCGTCGTGGTCGCTTACCAGAATCGGGTTGTGATGCGCGAAACACTGGAAGCCGGTCTTGCGACCATGTTTGGCGGAGAGGTTCCACGAGCGGTGGATGACAGTGCCGCAGTGCTGCCGCGAGACTCAGCCGGCGGACCGCTGGCGCCAGCGGCAAGTGCGGCTCCGGCTACTGTGGCCCCAACGACTGCGGCACTCGCGACAGAGGCCCGCTCGCACTACGACAAGGCGATCGCCGCGCAGCGTGCAGGCGACTGGGCCACATACGGTCGTGAGATACAGGCTCTGGGAGACGTTCTGCGGCGGCTCAATGCGGGGAACCGCTGATGCAGGCAGTCACCGCATCACTGCCGATGTCCTATGGCGTAACGCTCCAGAGGTGGGCTAGACCTTGAGGAAGATTCGCTTGCGATAGAGGAAAGCGAGGATCGCAAACCAGAACAGGACCGTCGCGAACGCCATCGCAAGGGAAGCGTTACGTGGCTCGAGGAACGGCTCGAACACGGACTTGTAGATCACGGCTTCCATCGCTGTCGGCCTACCCTGGTACGGCACTTTCCAGAGCGTGTAGATAATCCGTGCCAGCACGCCGGATCCCACGAACGCGACGATCGGGTTCATGCCGTAGATCACGAACGGTTTCGTCCACCACCGCACGCCGTGCTCATCGATCAACCACATGATCGTTGCCAGCGTGGCGCACGCCATGCCCGCGGTGAACACCACGTACGAGCTGGTCCAGAGATTCTTGTTGATCGGGAACGCCCAGTTCCACATGAGCCCGACGACCATTCCGATACACCCCGCGGCAAACAACCCTGCGATGCGCTCGACAAGTATTCGCGGCTGCTTGATCCATCTCCCGGCCATTACGCCGAGCATCGCGGTGCCGATAGCGGGAAACGTGGAGAGAATTCCCTCCGGATCGTACGTAACGCTGCCGCTCCAGATGTGATTCTTCGTGAGGATCGCGCGGTCCACGAACGCTTCGAGTGTCTCGCTCGGATTGGCGAGCATGAGGGCGCCGATGCCGTGTCCGGGTGCGGGGATCAATGTCATCGCGAACCAGTATCCGTACAGCAGGGCCGCGACGATCACGACCTGCTGCTTCAAGGTCGTTCTGAGCGTGAGCAGTGCGGCGCAGATATAAACGATGCCGATCCGGGCAAGGACTCCCATGATCCTGACATGCTCGGCGCGGTAAACGATCCGGTCCCACACGGAAGGGTTGGTCATCCCCTCGATGGTTCCCCACTGATAAAAGGGAAACGCGGCCATGAGGAAGCCAAGGAGAAAGATTATCGCCCCACGCCTCAGTATCTGCTTTACGAGATCGCGATCGTTGTCGCCGCGCTCCCTGCGTGCGCTCAGCGATAGGTGCGTGGTGATGCCTACTATAAAAAGGAAGAAGGGGAAAATAAGATCGGTCGGCGTCCACCCGTGCCACTCCGCATGTTCAAGTGGCGGGTAGATGGCGCTCCAGGTGCCCGGGTTGTTCACGAGCAGCATCGCGGCGACGGTGATGCCGCGAAAGACATCGAGTGACAACAGTCGCTCACGATGCGGAAGCGGCGCGGCGACCGTCGTCTCGATTACCGGCTCTCGGTCCGTTTGCGTAACCGGTGCAATCGCGCCCACCGGCGTCTCAACCGTTGTGCTCATGCCCTGGGCCTCCTCCCGTTCCCTGATAATTGTCATGGTGCCGGATGGCGGCAAGTGTAGAGCGCGATTGCGTTGCCATTCCAGACTTGACGCGGGCGTTTACGCGGCTTAGCTATGGCGGACCAGTCCGGGGAAACGCCCTAAAGTACGACCCGGCAAACAATTACCACAACTTGAGGGTACCGGATGTCCGCGAACCGGATTCGGACGTTATTCGTGCTTGCAATGATGGCATTCGCCATCCCGGCACGAGCTCAGACAGCCACTCTCACCGGAAAGATTACGGGGGCTGAAGGAAAGCCCGTGGCGGGCGCGATAATTCAGGCGCTGGCGGGCGGGACGCAGGTCGCGATCGCGACATCGGATGCAGCGGGCAACTATCAGCTCACCGTTCCTTCGGCCGGAAATTACATCATCAAGGTACGGCGGATCGGCTACACACAGCTGACTCGCGACAATCTGTCCATCGGCGGCGGGCGGTCATCGGACATCGACTTCTCGTTATCCCCGAGCGTGATTCAGCTCGACGTTGTGGTCACGGCTGCGTCGCGGGCACCTGAAAAAGTCATCGATGCGCCGGCGTCGGTGTCTGTGATCGGTACGACCGCCGTCGAGGAGCGGGCGGCGGTCAACGTGACCGACCACGTAGTGGCGCAGCCGGGCATCGATGTCGCCCGTGGAGGAATCGCCCGATCGAACATCGTTGCGCGTGGATTCAACAACATCTTCTCCGGCGCACTCATGACGCTGACCGACAACCGGTTTGCGTTCGTGCCATCTCTTCGCGTAAACATCCCGTATCTCTCGACCACCACCAACGAAGACATCGATCACATCGAGCTCGTTCTTGGTCCGGGCGCAGCCTTATACGGCCCGAATACCGCGAGCGGAGTCATGTCCATCACGACAAAGTCACCGTTCGCGACTGAGGGAACGACTGTCACTGTCGATGGTGGAAACCAGAGCCTGATTCGCGGCGGTATCCGCAGTGCGTGGGTGATCACCCCCAAGATCGGGGTCAAGGCCTCCTACGATGTGTTTCACGGCAGGGAATGGGATTTCCTCCCCAGTGATACTGTCGGCGAGAACAAGCCGCGCGACCGCGACGTGAACCGTCAGGGTGGGGAAGCCCGCATAGATTTTCGTCCGACGGCGGCGAGTGAGCTGATAGCGACATACGGCCGCAGCCAGGCCGGCAGAGCTGTCGAGCCCACGGGGCTCGGTCCGGCGCAGATCAAGGACTGGGTGTATCAGACCTACCAGCTCCGCGGACGCTACAAGAGCCTTTTCGCGCAGGTGTTCATGAACACCAGCGATGCGGGCGAGACATTCCTCCTGACGGCCGTGAAGCCGTCAACCAATTGTCCGGACGTGCAGGACTTCGCGTGCGTCATCGACCGGTCGAAGCAGATTGCGGGACAGATACAGCACGGCGTCACCCTCGGTTCGCGTCAGCGCTTCATCTATGGCTTCGACTACATCCATACGCTGCCGAAGACGGACGGCACGATCAATGGCCGCAACGAGGAGGATGACGACATCACCGAAACCGGCGGCTATCTGCATTCGGTGACCGACCTCTCGAGCAAGCTCCAGCTTACGGCAGCCGCTCGTGTCGACAAGCACAGCCGTCTCGAGGATCCCGTCTTCTCGCCGCGTGTTGCCGTTGTGTTCAAGCCGATCGAGAACCAGAACTTCCGTCTGACGTACAACCGCGCGTTCTCGACTCCGAGCACGAACAACCTGTTCCTCGATCTGCTCGCGGGAAGAATTCCGACTACGGGCACGCAGCTCTTCGGTGTTCGCGCGCTCGGAGTTCCGGCAGGCGGCCTCACGTTCCGCCGCGATTGCACTGGCGGACTCGGCGGGCTCTGCATGCGTGTTCCGGCGGCATTCGGTGGGAACCCGGCCAATCCGCTTCCCGCTAACGCGGCGCTCCTTTACAAGGCCGCGTTTGCGGCGGCAGGACCGGGACTTATAGCCGCTGGTGTTCCTGCGTCCCTCGTCACGTATCTTGCCGGACAGCAGCCCACCGGAGCCGAAGTGGCGACCAAGCTTCGAGTTCTCAACAGCGCGAACGGAATTTTCTCCGACGTGCTCCCGACCGACCTTCGCGACGTCAATCGGCTCAAGCCGTCTATCCACAATACGATCGAAGGCGGTTACAAGGGAATCATCAAGGAGCGCTTCCAGATCTCGATAGATGTCTGGCACGAGAACAGGAAGAATTTCGTCGGGCCGCTCATAGTCGAAACGCCGAATGTGTTCATGGATGCCACTACGCTCGGCCCCTTCATCGCGGCAAAGCTCGGCGCGATCGGAGTTCCAGCGGCGCAGATTGTTCAGCTTGCTTCGACCATCGCCGGCGCTCTCGGTGGCGTGTCCGGAAGCGCGACTGTGAAGGGTGTGCCGCTTGCAGTCGTCAACTTCAACGAGGCGAATTCTGCCGGCGCCGACGTGATTCTCACCTATCGCAACTTCGGAAATCTGAATCTCTGGGGCAGCGATCTGGGCACTGAGCTGCTGCTCGACAGGGGTTTCTCGATCGCCGGCACTTATTCGTACGTCAACAAGAATCTTT
>DATAIM010000369.1:0-2138 GCA_036262655.1 Gemmatimonadaceae bacterium
TGGACAGACAGTCTCGGTACGTATGCGAAGGGATCACTTCTTCAGGCCGACTGGGATCGTACTGGCCGCGCGTGGGGATTTCACTACACACTGCGTGGAGTCGAGCCCGATTTTGGCGCCGCAGCCGGATTCGTAAACCGGACCGGCATCATAGAAGCGCGCGCCTTCAACCGCCTCAGTTTTTACGGAGCAAAGGACGCACTCGTTCAGACGTACGGCGCGTTCTTCGGACTTCAGCGCACCTGGGATTACTCTCGCGGTCGTCCGATAATCGAGACGAACGAGTCGATTACGCCGAGCGCGACACTTCGCGGTGGATGGCAGTTGAGCGGGGCGATATCACGGAGCGGCTTCGCCTACGATCCGGCGAATTACGCGAACGCTCGGGTGATTGTCCCCGGCCCGGCGGACGAGCCGGATACTGTTGCGTTCATAGTCCCTGGAATGGAGCGCGACCAGCTCGGCGGCTCATTTCGGGTAACTACTCCAACCCTGCGGTTCTTCAGCGCCACCGCGAGCGTGACACGCGGTGAAGTGCCGATCTTCAGGGAGGCCGCGCCGGGACGAAGCACGCGCATCGACGGCGCACTCGATCTCCGCCCCACAACCGCCTTGCGTGGATCGCTTCAATTCTCACGTCTGATGATCGAGCGAGCACGGGACGATTCGCGCTTCTCGACCGAAACGATTCCCCGCATCAAGATGGAATATCAGGTGAGTCAGGCGCTATTCCTCCGCCTCGTCGGCCAGTACGCGGCCCGATCGCGCTCACCGCTCCAGAACAGAAACGGCTCTCCGATCCTGATCGGCGGAGCGCTCGATAAGGGAAGCACGACGAACGAATTCTCGATGGACTGGCTTTTCAGCTACCGCCCGATTCCAGGTACCCTCGTCTATTTCGGATATGGCTCCACGATGGAAGAGCCGAGAGAGTTCAGGTTCGAGGATCTACGACGTACGCGCGACGGATTCTTTGGGAAGTTGAGTTACTTGTTCAGGTTCTGATTACCTCGGTATCTCCCGTCGCTGGCACGTTCGATACCTCTGCCGAGAGGGGAGAAACCAAGCTCGCTCTGGCATGATTCACGTTTCGGGGCAAAAATTGGGTCCTTCTCCGGAACCAAGGGTCCCTTATGCCCCTCCCTCAGGCTCGCCCACTCGTTCTGCTCGTCGCTCTTTCTCTACCGAGTCGCGACGGCATACCGCGGTCCGACGAAATAGCCGCAGCCGCGCCACCATCGGTTGTAGTCGCAAACGATAATCGGCGGCCGGCCGGCACCCTGAAGAACGATACGCTGCGAATCGATCTCACCCTGCAAACCGCGCGCTGGTACCCCGAAGCAGCGGACGGACCGTTCGTAGATTTGCCCGTGTTCGCGGAGGTTGGGCAGAAGCCCCAGATACCGGCTCCGCTGATACGCGTTCCGGTCGGTACGACCATTGTTGCCAGCATCCGCAACACCTTGCCCGATTCGGTACTATGGGTGCGCGGTCTGACGACGCGGCCCGCGAAACCGGACAGCACTCCGGTAAAGCCGGGGGAATTGAGGACGTTCACCTTTTCCGCAGGTGCTCCTGGCACCTATCTGTATAACGCAACTCCCGGGTCGATCATACGGCCGGCGCCAGGTGTACCTCGATCTGCAGAGGCGGAGCAGCTGAGCGGCGCATTGATTGTGGATCCGCGGGGGGCTCGCCCCAACGATCGCATCCTCGTCGTCAACATCTGGGGAACACGTATCGACTCCGCGAACTATCGAAACGCACTGGCGATCAACGGAAAGTCGTGGCCCTACACCGAACGCTTTGGGTTGACGGTAGGAGACAGTGTCAGATGGCGGGTGATCAACGGCAGCGCCCGGCGCCACCCCATGCACCTGCATGGTTTCTACTTCCGCATCGACTCGCGCGGGACGATAACCAGCGATAGCACCTACTCCGGCGAGACACGGCCACTCGTGGTGACGGAAGACATGCCACCCGCGACGACAATGTCCATGGTGTGGAGTCCGGATCGGCCCGGCAACTGGCTCTTTCACTGCCACGTGACATTTCACGTGACCACCGGCGCAAGGCTCGACGGTGGAGACAATGAGCACGCGATACATGAGACGGATCCTGCGAAGCACATGGCGGGA
>DATAIM010000370.1:0-9534 GCA_036262655.1 Gemmatimonadaceae bacterium
CTTCAGATTCTTCGCAGGCATGGCAGTGAGACGCCTCACGGCCTCCTCCATCGGAATGATTTTCTCGTCCCGAACATAACGGGCGATCAATCTCGCGAAGTTGCCATAAGCCCGAGGATGCGTGCTCGATTTGAGGAACACACCTTCGGGTGCAGGAGCGCCCCCATCGGAGCCGAAGCTCACCCACGGAATGGCGATCTGCCGGCGAACGTTCTCCTCGGACATGAGGAAGTACACTGTACCGACTCTGCTTCCATCCTGTATCACGAGGTCCATCGCCGTCTCTTCCGCCGATTTCCCACGGACCCTGGCAACCTCCGCGAGTGTCTTCCCGGTAAGCGGTTTCAGTGAATCCGCCTTGAATCCGACGAGAATGATTTTCTCGGGCGATTCAACCGCAGCGAAGAAGTTTTCCCATTTGTCGGTTGGCTGCCGCATCTCGGCCGCAACACGTGCACGAATTGCGGGATCCTGAAGTCGCTTTGCCCATTCCTTGTAGCCACCTTCCTGAACCCAGGGCGGCATGGATGCGTCGAGACCGGTAGCCCCTGCGGTATACGTGTACATGTCAGCGCGGACGTCGAGGCCTGCCGCGCGAGCTGAATCGATCTTCGCGATCACCGCCGGAAGTTTTCCCCAGTTCGGCTTTCCAGCAGCCTTGAGGTGATAGATCTCGGCCCCCACCCCTCCCTCGCGCGCGATTCGCAGCAGCTCGTCGATCGACTCGAGAAGCCGCGCTCCTTCACTCCTCATGTGGGAGATGTACGATCCGCCGTATGGAGATGCGGCTCGAGCGAGCGCGATGAGCTCGTCTGTCTTCGCATAGAAGGCGGGCGCGTAGATGAGCGATGTCCCGACACCGAGCGCACCTTCCTCCATAGCCTGGCGGACAAGGGCCTGCATTCGCGCCAGCTCCTCCGTGGTCGGCGCGCGATCGGCGTAGCCGAGCTCATGAATCCGGACCGTGGTTGCTCCGACAAACGATGCGACATTGGGCGAAATGCCTCTCCGGACGAGATACTCGAGGTATTCTCCAAGTGTGGTCCACTCGATGTCGTATTTGATGTCCCCCATCTGCTCGACGGCTTCCTTTTTCATGGCGGGGCTGAGCGGTCCCATGGATTCCCCTTCCCCCATCACTTCCAGCGTCACGCCCTGCATGATGTCACTCATCCCGCGGCCGTCTTCGATGAGCGTTTCGGTCGCCCAGCTCAGCATGTTGATGAAGCCGGGGGTGACGGCAAGCCCTCTCGCCTCGATTTCCTGTCTTCCTTTCGCGCCGCTCAGGTTGCCGACAACTGTTACGCGGTCTCCGTCGACCGCGACGTCCGTGATCTGGCCGGGGCTCCCTGACCCATCGTAGACAGTACCTCCTCGGATGATCACGTCATGCACGCGATCGCGAAGCGGGTGGGGCGACTGCCGTGCGGGGACACACGCAATAGATAGCAGTGCGAAAGCGAGCGGAATGATTCGAATTGCCTTCATTTCAGGGCCTCTCGAGGGGGAAGCGATACTGCCAAGCCTCCAAAAAAGTACCTTCCTGCCCGCACGTGTGCTGGGGAAAAAAAAGCCCCGCTCGATCGAGCGGGGCGCTTTTTGTGTCGGCGGTAAATGCTACCAGCGATAGTGTGCGAATGCCTTGTTGGCTTCGGCCATGCGATGGGTGTCTTCCTTTTTCTTGATCGCATTCCCTTCGCCTTTCGAAGCCGAGATCACCTCTGCCGCGAGCTTTTCGGCCATCGACTTCTCACCGCGGCTGCGGGAGAATGTGATGAGCCAGCGCATTGCGAGGGCGGTACGGCGATCGGGGCGGACTTCGACCGGCACCTGGTAGGTCGCACCACCGACGCGGCGGCTCTTCACTTCGACCGCGGGCTTGAGATTCGTAAGGGCCTGCTTGAAGACCGTGACTCCACTCTGGCTCGTGCGGGACTCCACGAGATCCATCGCATCGTAGAAGATGCGTTCGGCCGTGGACTTCTTGCCTTCATACATGATTGCGTTGATGAACTTCGAGACAGTCTGACTGTCGTAGCGCGCGTCAGGCAGGATCGGGCGCTTTACGGACTTCTTTCGGCGGCTCATTACTTCTTACCTCCCGGTGCGGCACCGGCCTTTGGCTTCTTCGTACCGTATTTGGAGCGGCTCTTGTTGCGTCCGTTCACGCCGGAGGCGTCGAGCGAACCACGGACGATGTGGTAGCGAACCCCCGGCAGATCCTTCACGCGACCGCCGCGGATGAGCACGATCGAGTGCTCCTGTAGGTTGTGCCCCTCACCCGGGATATAGGCTGTGACTTCGAAGCCATTGGTGAGGCGAACACGGGCGACCTTTCGAAGCGCCGAGTTCGGCTTCTTGGGGGTCGTAGTGTATACGCGGGTGCATACGCCACGCTTCTGCGGATTGGACTTGAGGGCAGGAGCCTTTTCTTTCTTCTGGACGTCGCGGCGACTTTGCCGGACGAGCTGATTGATTGTCGGCATTAAAGCTTCTGGGGGTGTACAAAGCCCGCTCAAAGAGGGTGCGGGATAGCCTTTAAAATTAAGTCGGACCAGAGGATAGAGTCAACCGCGGTGTCAAGCCAAAGTAGAAATGTCCCCCCTCTTAACAAAGTAGAAATGTCCCCTTGGTTCATGTTCTTAACGGAAGGTCTGACTGCGCAGCTGGCGGGGTCATGGAAAGCCATCGCTTGACCTGACGCGCCGAATGAGCGAGTAGCTCAGCCCCCTCCGCCGAGGTCAATTCACCTCCAGCCACCCGAGCCAGCACAGCCGCACGCAGCAACTCCCGATCGCTCATGGATGTCCTCTCCACACGCTCCTCCTGGCAGGAGGAACAGTCTAGAGGGTGACATTTCTAATGGCGTATCAGGGTGACAGTATCACTGGCGCTCAACACCGCGGTGTCAAGCCAACCAGTGGGTCGGTTTCACCCCCGACTCTTGTGAGTTATTGGGGACCCAGGATCGAGGGTCTTCGAGGGTCAAGGACTACAGACTTTGCGGCCGCGGAGCTGCTCCATGTCAAACGCCAATAGAAGGAGGAATTGGGCTCGCCAACTCGCAATTGCACTCCGGAAAACCGCCGAAATTCCCCTTGCCGTTGAATTCGTGCAGGCGCATATTGGCCCTCCGCTGCAATACGACAAGCATCCAGCACCCCCTGGCAATTGCGTCGCGTTGCTGCGGCGATCGTGGCGGCCCCCACCGTCGAACGACCAATAGCGAGAACATCTATGCCGAACGATGACCGCTTTGCGGGGTTATGGCGCAGGCACCGTCTCAAGCTGATGGGTTCCGGCCTTCTTGCCTGGGTTCTCTTCATCACCGTCATGTACGAGGACGTCAAGCGAGACCAGCGATCAGGACCCGCAGGGGCGGAAGAGCTCCTCCAGATCGGCGCCCTTCCCGTCACATGAAACCTCACTATCCCGATCGCCTGTAGGGCGATGACGAACGACGGAAGACCGATCGACATGGCTCGCGGAATGGATGAGTCCGGCCTCGGCATGCCTGGCATGACGATGGCTTCCATGAGCATGCCGGGCATGCCAGCCGGAAGTACAAAAGTGGCCGCCGCAACCACCGGAGACAACGGTGTTCCCCAGGTGGCGCAGTTCGTTCGCTACAGCGGCTGGCCCGAACTGAAGGAGGCTTTGATGTCGGGCCGCCTGAAGGTCGCGATGATGCTCGCACCCATGGTGATGGATCTCGCCGACAAGGGCGTGCCCGTGCGCATCGTGGCCCTCGGCCACCGCTCAGGAGCGGTGATCATGGTGCGAAACGACTCCAAGGCGAAGAGCTTCAGCGACCTCAAGGGAAAACGAATTGCGATCCCCAGCAGGTTTGCCGTCGATCACATCTTCGTTCGTCGCCTCATGAAAGAGCACGGCCTCGACGACCGGGATCTCACCATGGTCGAGATAGCACCGCCGGACATGCCTGCCGCCTTGCTCGCTGGTGCGGTCGACGCGTACGCGACCGGCGAGCCGTTCGGGGCGAAGTCAGAGATCGCAGGGTACGGACGGATATTGTACATGACCCGTGATGTGTGGCCGACCTACATCTGCTGTGTCCTTACCGTGCGGGAAGAGCTCATCAAATCCGATCCTGAGCTCGTGCAGAATCTCGTCAATCACGTGATGTCATCCGGCCAGTGGCTGGACAGCGATCCAAAGCACCGCCTCGTCGCCGCGAAACTCGCGTCTGATCGTTCCATCTTCAATCAGGCTTACGAACTCATAAAGTGGGTGATGGAACGGCCGGCGGATCGTGTCACCTACGGCGATCTGCGGCTCATCAAAAGCGAGTTCGAGGAAATGATGCTGCTCGCGATGAACGCAAAGATCATAAACCACCCCATCCCCTACGAGACCTACGTAGACGAGACCTTCATGCGGCGCTACCGGCCGGTAAAGATTAACGTCCAGTGAGACCATCTCGCTTTCTTCCCGCGCTGGGAATCCTCGCCGTCCTTGTCGCGCTCTGGTGGGTGTCCGCTATCGGCAGCATGATCTTTCCGACGCCACTCGCGGTTCTGAAGGCGATCGGAGAGCTGTTGCGGACAGGCACCCTGATGCAGCACGTATACGCCTCGCTCTTCCGGGTCACTATCGGCTATCTCGGCGCGCTCGCGCTCGCCATTCCGCTCGGAAGTATGATGGGGTGGTTCCCCCGGTGGTTCCGCGCCATCAATCCCGCGGTACAGATGCTGCGCCCCATATCTCCTATCGCCTGGATCCCGCTGGCCATCCTCTGGTTTGGCGTAGGTGACGCGTCGCCGACGTTCCTCATCTTTCTAGCGACCTTTTTTCCCGTCGTAGTGGCCACTGCTTCCGGTGTTCACATGGTCGAGCAGCAATACGTGCGCGCCGCCAGGAATTTTGGCGTAAATGGGTTCACCTTGTACCGGCGCGTGATTTTTCCAGCCGCCCTGCCAAATATCATCACCGGAATGCGTGTTGGGCTCGGCGTCGCCTGGCTCGTCGTGGTCGCTGCCGAAATGGTGGCCATCAATTCGGGCCTTGGTTACCTCATCATCGACGCCCGCAACGCGGGCTCCCGTTACGACCTCGTCGTGGCCGGGATGGTGATCATCGGACTTATCGGTTTCGGGCTGGATGGAGTAATGCGAAAACTCGAGCATCTCGAAGAGGTTCGGTGGCGCTATGGCACCTGACGCGAAGATCGTTGTCCGCGATGTCGCGAAGACGTTCCGGACCGCACGTGGCGCGGTAAAAGCGCTCGAAGGCATCAGCTTCGAGGTGCGCGAAAGCGAGTTCGTCGCTCTCGTCGGTCCGTCGGGTTGTGGCAAGTCCACCCTCCTCAACATGCTGGCGGGGTTCGATAGACCGGACACGGGCGAAGCCGTTGTTGACGGTCGTCCGGTTCTGGTCCCCAGCCGGAAGGGTGTGCTCATCACCCAGCGCGGGTCGGTATTCCCGTGGATGACAGTGGAGCGCAATCTCGGGTTCGGGGTTGACGGACTCCCCGAGGCCGAGCAGGATCGACTCTGCCGCCACTATATAGAGCTTGTTGGCCTTCAGGGGTTTGAGAACGCGTATCCCCATGAGCTTTCCGGGGGTATGCTCCAGCGAGTGGAAGTCGCGCGCGCCCTCATGGCTAAGCCCGAAGTGCTGTACATGGACGAGCCGTTTGCCGCACTCGACGCACTCACGCGGCTGCGGATGCGGGAGGAGTTGTTGAGAATTCTCCAGCGGGAGCGCCACACCTGCATTCTCGTCACCCATGATGTCGAAGAGGCTCTGCATCTCGCGGATCGTATTCTTGTCATTTCGCCGCGCCCCGGTCGAATCCAGCGGACCGTTGAAGTCGACGTTCCACATCCACGCCGGCTCTCGAGTATCCGGCTCGTCGCATTGAGGGAGCTTGTCCTGGCAGAGCTTGGGGTCACTTCCTATCCTGAACCATCGGCACACGGGGCAGCGGCGATGCCGGCCAGTGTACCTGGTCAGCAGAAAGTGACAAGCGGGTCCAACGGGAACGGCCTCCATGGACTGCCGTCGCCCCTTCTAGATGCGAAAAAGACGCCGATCGGGACGGAGTCTAGTTAGCGGCTCTCGTGCGTTCCGACTCCAGTCTCATCCCGCGTTGAGGTAAGCAGACGGATCACGAACCGCTGGGTTGCGCACGGGCGGCCCCGATCTTGAAACCATTTCCTGCATGACCAGAACCCCTGCCCTTCGATCGTTGCGCGCTGCTCTTGCGCTGCTCCTCCTTGCCGCCTGTATCGAGATCAAGGACGAAGACGCGCCCGCCTCGAAGACGTCTGCTCAGCCGAACGCGCCATCAACGGCAACGCCGGTGTCCGAGACGGCGCCCGATACCGCGGACATCTCTGCTCCATCATACGCGCTGAGCGCCCTGGATACCGCCGGTCTTGCGCAGCAGCTCCCGCCAGAGCTGGCCGATTCCGCGACAAAAACAAGCCGGATCTCATCCGCTGACGCGCCCCTTACGAAATTCCCTGCCAAAATACTGGGGCGCGGCCCAGTTCCACTCCAGCTGCAGATACTTCTGGATCGGTCTAACTTCTCGCCGGGCATTGTCGATGGAACCTGGGGTTCGAACGCGGCGAAAGCGCTCGCATTCTTCGCTTCAAGCGATGCTGCCGCCGCGGACACTTCTTCGATGTCGAAACAGCGGTCTACAATCGACCGCGCCACATACGATCGTCTTCGAGCTGCAGCCGGCTCGGAGCCGGCTCTCAGGAAATACACAATTACCGAGTCGGACCTGAGTGGTCCATTCGTGAAGATACCGGACTCGGTATATCAGCAGGCAAAGCTCCCCTGCCTGTGCTACTCGACTGCAGCCGAAGCGATAGCAGAGCGATTTCATACCACGCAGAAGTTGCTTGCGCAGCTCAATCCCGGGATCACACTCGACAATCTTCGTGCTGGCGCCGTGCTCACGGTCCCGAATGTCGACAACGAGCGGCAGGCCTCAGCGACGGACTCGATTCCCATTGCACGGCTGATCGTCTCACGCACCGGATTCTGGACGCATGCAGTCGATGCATCAGGGCGGATCCTCTTTCATTTTCCGTCGACACTGGGCGCGGGATACGACCCTTCTCCCAGCGGGGACTTCAAGATCGTGAGCGTGGCGCACAACCCAAAGTTTCACTATCAGCCGAAGCTCTTTGCGGAGGTCCCGGACACGAAACCGGAAGCGCGACTCCCGGCGGGGCCTAACTCACCCGTCGGCGTCGTGTGGATCGGGTTGTCGAAGCCGCACTATGGAATTCACGGTACGTCGGCGCCGGAGACGATCGGATACGCCAACTCTCATGGGTGTGTGCGTCTCACCAACTGGGATGCCCAGCAGCTCTCCGACCTAGTGGAAAGTGGAACTCCGGTAGTGTTCAGGTAGCGTCGGTGATGAGCCAACTGTAAGGAAACTGTTCGAGCGCGCGGGAGCTCCGAACCTTTTCCCCGTGGGGCCTGTCGAATTGTACGTCACGCGATTCGTCTGACCATTTGGAAGCCCCCGCTATGAAACCACGATTCGTCGCTCTCGCTGCCCTCTTCCTCATCAGCCCCACGCTTGCCGCGCAGAATCCTTCACCTCCTCAGGGCGTTCCCGCGAACAGGGTGATTCGAACGATGCGGGCGTCACGCGCACCCGCCGCTCTCAAAATCGACGGGAAGCTCGATGAGGCCACGTGGGGATCGGCCGAGACTTCGGGTGGATTCACGCAGAGCTATCCGAACGCGGGAGCGCCGGCGACCGAAAAGAGCGAAGTCAGAGTTCTCTACGACGATGACGCTGTGTACGTCGGCGTCCGAATGTTCGATGCACATCCGGATTCGATCGCTGCGCAGCTCGCGCGTCGCGATGCCTCGGGGATCTACTCCGACTGGGTTCACCTGGTGCTCGATTCCTACCATGACCGCCGTACCGGTTTCCGCTTTTCCGCAAATCCGAGGGGAGTGCAGAAGGACGTTTTCCATTCCGATGATCGAAACGAGGACCTGAACTGGGATGCGGTGTGGGAGGTTGGAACGAGCGTTGACTCGCTTGGCTGGACAGCGGAGTTCCGGATTCCCTTTTCACAGCTTCGGTTCGGACGGGCCGGGAAAGGAATTGAGCGCATCTGGGGGCTGCAGGTACACCGTGATATTGCCCGTCGCAGTGAGCGGGACTCCTGGTCTTCCTGGAAGCCGACCGACGCCGGGTACATGTCGTTCACCGGTGACCTTACCGGAATTGTCGACATCCCGACTCCTCAACGGCTCGAGGTGATGCCGTACGCCAGCACGAAGCTCAACCGTGCGCCGGGAAACAAGGCCAATCCATTTTACGAGCTGAACGATTTAAAGCAATCGTTTGGCGCGGACCTCAAGTATGGCCTGCCTGGCGGACTCACACTGACCGCGACGGTAAACCCCGACTTTGGCCAGGTCGAAGTAGACCCGGCGGTTGTCAACCTGTCTGCGTTCGAAACCTTCTTCCCCGAGAAGCGGCCCTTCTTCGTAGAGGGCTCGAGCATCTTCAATCTGGGCCGGCTCCGGGGCGGGCCCGGTTACGGCAATCAGCAGATCTTCTATTCACGCCGCATCGGCCGGCCGCCACAGCGTTTCGCTGGCGGTCAATTCCGCGAAGCGCCGGACGCGACCACGATCCTCGGAGCAGCGAAGGTCACTGGAAAAGCGGGACCGTGGACGATCGGAGTACTCGACGCACTGACGGC
Source organism: Gemmatimonadaceae bacterium (assembly GCA_036262655.1). GTDB lineage: Bacteria > Gemmatimonadota > Gemmatimonadetes > Gemmatimonadales > Gemmatimonadaceae > UBA4720. The sequence goes on from DATAIM010000370.1 coordinate 8,718, forward strand.
TGAAGAGAACGCGAAGATCATCGACGAGAATGGCGCGCGAAGAACCACGCCGGTGGAGCCGGCGACGAACTATTTCGTCACGCGTATCCGCAGAGAGTTCAATGCGGGAAATACGATCGTGAGCGGCGGGGGAACGGCAGTCAACCGGAACCTGAAGGGCGATGAGTTTGACAACCTGCTGCGTTCGAGAGCGAATGTCGGAGCGATCGACTTCGAGCATCAATGGAGCAATCGCGTCTGGGCACTCACCGGTGCGCTTGCCGCGTCGTCGATTGGCGGATCGAAGCAGGTCATTAACAACGCGCAGAGTTCAAGCGCGCGCTATTACCAGAGGCCCGATGCGGACTATCTCGAGGTCGACACCGATGCTCAGACCCTGAATGGCAGCAGTGTCTCGTTCGGGCTGGTGAAGTCCGGCGTCTGGTCAATGGGAGCCACTGCGAAACAGGTCAGTCCCGGATACGAGGTAAATGACCTCGGATTCATGGGCCGTGTCGACTACCGCAACTTCGGCATCAGTGCCTCGTACAATCACACAACGCCCGGGAAAATCCTGCGCGACTACAACTTCGGCCAGGGAACCAACCACGCATTCAACTTTGGCGGCGACCGGATCTGGACGAGCTTCTTCAATTACTTCAACGCCACGTTCAAGAATCTCTGGTACGTCGGTGGCGGAACGGAGTACGATCCCGGGGCGTTCGACGATCGACTGACGCGCGGAGGCCCGGTCGGCAAACAGCCTACGCAGTACGGCGGGTATCTCTACGGCGGCACAGATACACGCAAACGAGTGACTTATTTCTGGAACCTGAAT
>DATAIM010000371.1:0-6035 GCA_036262655.1 Gemmatimonadaceae bacterium
CTGTCGACCGCGCGCCCGCACAGGCTCTGCACACCTACGTGCTGCCCCTCAAGTACGCGGCAGCCGAGGATCTGGCTGCCGCGCTCGGGAGGGTCTACGGCTCGGCGGTCACCACATCGACCGGTCAATCGCTCGACGATCGCAGTCTTTCGCGCAACATCGATGCTTTCCGGCAGAGGGAGGGGCAGGCGTTCCAGATGCGGCGTGACGTTCCGATCACTCCGCCGCCGGTGTCGACACCGGCGATTGCGGGTCCGACGAATCCGGACCCGACTTCGGCCGCGTCCGCGAGCACGGGTAATCTCATCGGCCAAACGACGATAGTCGCGAATCTTCCCACCAATTCGCTCGTGATTCGCACTGTTCCACCGAATTTTCCCCTCATTCGCGAGACGGTGCAGGCGCTCGATGTCAGACCGGCGCAGGTACTGTTCGAGGTACTCGTGGCGGAAATCGTGCTCGGCCGGCGGCAGCAGTTTGGAGTCGACTGGTCGGCGGTAAGCGGAACGACGTCGGTTCGCTTCGGCACTCCTCTCGCGCCCGACACCACCTCCGCCATCGACAACCTCGTGCTGCGCGTCGTCTCACTCGATCGTTACCGAGTGCGCGCGGTGCTGCAGGCATTAGCGTCAACTTCCAACGTGAGGGTGCTGTCGACGCCACAGATTCTCGCCACGAACAACCGCGAGGCACGGATACTCGTCGGCAGCAAGGTGCCGTTCATCGTCTCCACGCGGCTCGGTAACGACATTGCGATCGACAGGACGGTTCAGTTCCAGGATGTCGGCACCAACCTGACGATCATCCCGACGATCAACGAAGACGACTACGTCAGCGTTCAGATTCTTCAGGAAGTATCGAGTCTCACATCGCAGACAATCGCATCCGCGCTCGACGCGCCGGTGATATCGACGCGCGAAGCTTCTACACGGGCGACAATCAGGAACGGCCAGACGGTAGTGATTGGCGGACTCATCGGCACTTCTGAGGAGTATTCCGACAGTGGAGTGCCGATTCTCAAGGATATCCCGGTAATCGGAAATCTCTTCAAGCGGCAGACGCGAAACAGGAACCGGACGGAGCTCGCGATTTTCGTGACGCCGTACATCATCCGCGCAGACGAGACGGCGGATCAGGTGCGGGAACGTGTGCGGTCGCGACTCGAAAGACAGTCTCCGGGAATTTTCAACGATTCACTGCCGCAGGCCATTCCAAAGCCGCGCCGCGTGCCGTGAGCACCGGACCAAGAGATCTTCGAGAGGCGGCGGGGGGTCCGCTCGCGACGCGGCTGTCTCCGCGGTATCTCGAGGAGCATTGCCTGATTCCGCTTGGAGTCGACTCCGAAGGAACGGTGGAGATCGCGGCCGGAAAACCGGCGGAGACGCGTGTCAGGGACGAGCTTGCCCGAGTGTTCAGGAGCCGCATCCGGTTTATCGACGTTCCGGCCAGCGACGTTCAGGCCGCGATCATGTCAGCGAAGCGCGCTCCCGAAGTTTCGGCTGCGAGAAACGGCGGCACTTCAACCGATGATGGAGCGCTCGATGACCTGGAGGTACTCGCCAACCAGGCGCCGGTCATCAAGCTCGTGAATGTGCTGCTGCTCGACGCGCTGCGAATGGGTGCGAGCGACGTTCACGTCGAATCGGTTGCCGACGGTGTGCGGGTTCGGTATCGGCTCGACGGTGTATTGCAGGAGGTTTCGAGGCTGGCCGACAAGTACCGCGCGGCGGTCATCAGCAGGATCAAGATCATGTCCGGCCTGGACATCGCGGAGCGAAGAATGGCGCAGGACGGTCGCGCACGGCTTCGCCTTGCCGACAGAGACGTGGACGTTCGTGTCTCCACACTTCCTGCCCTCCACGGCGAGAGTCTGGTTCTCAGAATACTGGACCACGCGGGGCACGGGCGCAGTCTCTCGGAGCTTGGCATGCCGGATACAGTCCGGCGCGACTTCGAGAGCCTGATCTCCCGAACCGGTGGAATCGTGCTGGTAACGGGTCCAACCGGATCGGGCAAGACGACGACCCTCTACGCGGCACTAGCGCGCGTGAATGCTCCCGGCGTCAAGATCGTAACGGTGGAGGACCCCGTGGAGTACCAGATTCCGGGAGTGATACAGCTGCCGGTCAACTCCCGGGCGGGCTTCGGATTCGACGGCGCACTGAGATCGATTCTTCGCCACGATCCTGATGTGATAATGGTTGGAGAGATGCGCGACAAAGTGACCGCCGAGCTTGCCATTCAGGCTGCACTGACGGGACACCTGGTGTTTTCAACGCTCCACACAACCGATGCAGCGAGCGCGATTACGCGTCTTGTCGAGATGGGGATCGAGCGATACCTGGTTGCCGCGACCGTTCAGGGTATCGTAGCGCAGCGTCTTGTGAGAAAGCTCTGCGAGGATTGCGCGCAAGGTGTGGCTCCGGACCGGGCCCCGAGAGGGTGCGAGAGCTGTGCGATGACGGGATTTCGCGGAAGGATCGGTATCTACGAGTACATGGCTGTAACGGATGCCCATCGCGATGTCGTAAACAGCGGCGGTACGCTTGCCGATCTGCGGTCGCTCGCGCGGAAAAATGGGATGCAAACGCTTGCAGAGTCAGGCGTCGCCGCGGTGAATGCGGGCGTGACGACGAGATCAGAGCTGCTGCGCGTGATCAACGACGGCGGAGAGGCGTGACAGCCAGATTCCGTTACCGCGCGGCGGATGCCGCGGGAACAGTCGTGGAAGGGGATCTCGAGTCTTCGTCGAGACATGAAGCGATCGAGGATCTCAGACGGCGGCAGCTTTATCCGTTCGACATTTTCGAGGTTGGGTCGACACGCCGAGGATCTGCCGTCACGGAATCGCGTCGCGGGCGGATGTCACTTCCGGAGGCGCTCGCGGTGTGGACGAGAGTCGTGGCTACGATGCTCAGTGCAGGTGTCCCCCTTGAGCGAGCGCTCTCGTTTCCCGTGGCGGACGTTGGAAATGATTTGCTCGGAGAGACCGTAGCCGGCCTGCGCCAGGATCTGCGGGACGGCTCGTCGCTCGCGGCGGCGATGCGGAAACAGCCCAGGATTTTCAGCACGCTGTACGTCGCGATGGTTTCAGCCGGAGAGGAAACGGGTGCGCTCGATCAGGTCATGGGCCGTCTGGCCGACAATCTCGATGAGTCGGCGGAGCTTCGCGCGCGGGTCAGGGGAGCCCTCCTTTACCCCGCGCTGATGGCATTCGTCGCCGCGATTGGCGTCACCGTCATCCTCCTCTTCGTGGTTCCGCGATTTGTCGCCATGCTCGGCGAAGTGGGCGGCGCTTTGCCGCTTTCGACGCGACTCCTCATTGGATTGAGCGACGTGGTGACCAGACTCTGGTGGGTCTTCATGCTCCTTGCAGCGCTGGCTTTCATCGCTGCGCGGAGGTGGATTGCCGTTCCATCCAACCGATTACAATGGGACGCGGTGAGACTGGGGCTGCCCGTCACTGGCGCTCTCGAGCGAACCCAGATTGCGGCGCGATTCACTCGCAGCATGGGGCTTCTTCAGCAGAGTGGAATAGGTATCCTGTCGTCGCTGCGGATTGCGAGGTCTGGAATCTCGAACATGGCGGTGGCTGGATCCCTGGAACGCGCGGCAGAGGGGGTGGCGCAGGGGCGGCGGCTCGGAACCGAGCTGCAGGGGATTCTTCCACCCCTTGCGATACAACTGATCGCGCTGGGAGAGGAAACCGGGCGACTGGGCGAGCTTTCCCTGCGGGCGGCAGAGAGTTTCGAGCGCGATGTGTCCAGGCGGCTGAGGACTCTGATCGGATTGCTCGAGCCGGTGCTGATCATTCTCTTCGGTCTGATCGTCGGGTTCGTTGCGCTGGCGATGCTTCAGGCGATATACAGCATCAATGCGAATGTTCTGTAGGAAGCCGACGTTTGCGAGTCACTCGCGCGTCCGTGCGGGATTGACTTTGATCGAGCTGATCGTGGTGCTCATCGTTATCGGCCTGCTCGCCGGCCTCGTTGCGCCGCAAATTCTCGGGCGGGTTGGAGAGGCGCGGGTGACCACAGCGCGTGCTCAGGTGGAGCTTCTTGGAGTCGCTCTCGAGAACTACAGGCTCGACAATGGTATTTATCCGACTACCGCACAGGGACTCGAAGCGCTGCGCAGTCGACCCTCCGGCTCACCGGAGGCGCGGAACTGGCGGGGGCCGTATATCCGGAAACCGGTACCGATGGATCCGTGGGGACGGGCTTACATTTATCGCAGCCCTGGCGAGAAGGAACGAAACGGCTTCGACCTGATGAGTCTCGGACGGGATGGAAAGCCGGGCGGGACGGAAGAAGACGCCGATTTCGGAAGCTAGGTCTTCGGCCTGATCAAAAAAGTGTTTGTCTCGAAGTTGAAAAGGCCATAACGTTGGCTCGGGGCGCTCGTCTAACGAGGGCAGCGCGCGAACCTTCCTGCAGGCCGGCAGTCGTATCTACAACTCCGAATTCGGAGGAATCGGGATGAGCTCATTGCCAACTGGAACCGACTCTCCCTCGGAGCGCGCTCAGGCCACGGCCGAGGCCGTGGCTCCTCCGACCCGCATCGGGCGGCGGTCGTCAACGAGACGTGATTTCCTGTTCGGCGGTGCAGCTGTCGCTGCCGCATCGGCGGGCGCTCTAGCGATCATCACTGACAAGACTCCCCGCAACCCCGGCGGCGACCCGGGCGTTCCGGGCTTTCAGCCGGTCGCTCCGCCGACGGAAAACATCGAAGCGTGGGGAACGCCCGAGCTAAGACTCGCCAGACGAATCACGATGGGCCTGACTTCGGCCGAAGCGGCGCTCGCGCGCGCAAAAGGGTTCAGTGGCTATCTCGAGTATCATCTGAATCCCGACGCCATCGACGACAGCGCGGTGAACGCGTTCGTCGCCGCCAACTATCCGCAGATTGCACAACAAGGCACGGAGCTATACACGCTCAGCACGGACGTCGTCCTGCGGCAGCTGCAGGAAGCGACGCTCTTCCGCGCGGCGTTCTCGAAGAAGCAGCTGTTCGAACGCATGGTGGAGTTCTGGACCGATCACTTCAATATCAGCATGCGGGAAGTCGGGTACCTCAAGACGCTCGACGACCGCGAGGTGATCCGAAGGCACGCGCTTGGGAATTTTCCCGATATGCTCCGCGCCAGCGCGCACAGCGCGGCGATGCTGGTTTATCTCGACAACAACACCAGCCGCTATCCCAAGGTCAACGAAAACTACGCGCGCGAGCTGATGGAGCTTCACACCATGGGCGTCGATGGCGGCTATACGCAGACGGATGTCGCGGAAGTTGCGCGCTGCCTGAGCGGGTGGACCATCAAGGGCCGCGGTGAATTCAACTTCGATCCTACGGGTCACGATTTCGGCGCAAAGAGCTTTCTCGGCCAGACGATTCCCGCGGCCCCGGGAACCGGCGCAGCCGCCGTTTCCGAAGGCGACAAGGTCCTCAACGTTCTGGCCGCACACCCCAGCACCGCGAAGTACATTGCGACGAAGATGAGCCGCTGGCTCCTGACGTACGAGCCTTCGCCCGCGCTCGTCGCATCGGTGGCGTCCGTGTATCAATCCACCGGCGGCAACATTCCGGCGATGATTCGCACTATCCTTACGCCGGCCAACCTCGCGGCGGCCCCGGCCAAGCACAAGCGGCCATTTCATTTCGTAGTCTCGGCGCTGCGGGCGCTGAACCCGAGGGTCACGAACGTAACCGGAATCGCCACGACGCGGATGAGCCTCGTCGGACAGCAGTCGTTCGTCTGGGAAACCCCGGACGGATATCCCGACAAGGTGCAGTTCTGGTCGGGGTTGATCATGCAGCGCTGGGCCTTCGGTGATTACCTCACGGCGCTCACGACGGGTGAAGTGACCGTCGATGTAGCTCCGTTCATGCGTGTGAACAGGGTCGATGCAGTCGTTGCCTCAATAAATATCGAGCTGTTCGGTGGCGAGATGCCTCAACGCACGTTCGGTGAGCTGACGACTTATCTCGAGGCCGGCACACTCAACGCGGCCCGCGTCCGCGAGACGCTTGCACTC
>DATAIM010000372.1:0-4786 GCA_036262655.1 Gemmatimonadaceae bacterium
GGCGGGCGGATCTCCACGGGGTGACGAAGAGCGGCCGGTAGCACGACCGCGGCCCCCGCAGACCGCATCACGTCCCACGCGAGCGGCTGAGCTTCCCCCTGAGCCGGTCCGCGCTCCCCCCACACCACCGCGCCGAGTTACTCCCTTTGCGGACCAGCCTCCTGCGAATGCTGAACCAGCGCAGAAAACGGGCGAGGCGCCCGACTGGAGAGCGGCACTGGACGATTCCGCAGGCCCTCAAAATCGCGCGCGGCTTACATCTGAAGCCGTTCGAGAAGAGCGTCTCGCCAGGTTGCGCGCGCAGGATCCTGTTCTCGATGCAGCTGTCCGCGAGCTCGACCTCGACCTGCTCGACTGACGCGCACAAACCAGAATCCGACCGATGACCGATTTCACGAAGATCCTCGAGCAAGCCCAGCAGATGCAGGGCCGCCTCGAAAAAGTTCAGGCCGAGCTCGCGAACATGTCCGTCAGCGGAAGCGCCGGCGGCGGGATGGTCACCGTCGATGCCGACGGCAAGGGCCAGATTACGAAGGTGAGGGTCGACCCGTCTATAGTGAACGCATCCGATGTCGAGATGCTCGAGGACCTTCTACTGGTGGCATTGCGTGACGCTCAGCAGCGATCGGCAGATCTGGCGAAGCAGGAGATGTCGAAGCTTACGGGAGGACTTTCTCTTCCGTTCAAGCTTCCGTTCTAGCGTGTCAGCGATCGACGCCCTCGCGGCCGAGCTGGCCAAGCTGCCCGGAATCGGAAGAAAGACAGCACTCCGTCTCACTTATCACCTGCTGAAGCAGCCGACTGACCAGAGCCGCCGGCTCGCCGACGCGCTGGTCACCCTCGCCGAGCGCGTCCGACCCTGCAGCCACTGCTTCAATCTTACAGAGGAGGAGGTTTGTGCGATCTGCCGTGACGCGAGACGCGATGGCGCCATCATATGCGCCGTGGAGGACGCGTCCGACATCGGCGCGATCGAGCGGGCCGGCGAATTCAGGGGCCTCTACCACGTTCTCGGCGGACGACTGTCTCCGCTCGACGGGATAGGGCCGGAGGATCTGACGATTCCGCAGCTCGAGCAGCGTGTATCCGGAGGGGCTGTGCGCGAAGTGATCATTGCCACCAACCCGAGCATTGAGGGAGAGGCCACTGCGTTGTACGTTCAGCGCAAGTTATCACCCTATAGCCTGACGGTAACGCGCATCGCGCGCGGACTTCCAGTAGGCGGCGATCTCGAGTACGCGGACGGAGTCACCATTGCGCAGGCACTCTCGGCACGGCGGGCGATGTGATCAGCTCTCGTAACCGCCAGCTGGCGGCGCTTGGCTTCATCGGCGGTGCGGCCTGCGGCGCGCTTGCGTGGAGTCATCTGCAGAGACAATACAGGCGTGACTTGTTCAGTGCTCGTCCTCTTCGCCGGTTTGCGGCCCTCAGCTATCTGCGTACTCGTCCCTCGATGGGTACGGTGAGGCTGCTCAGGGAGTACATCGCGTGGGAGAGGAGCCAGGTGCTTCGCGAGCGCGGCATGAAGCTCATGCGGCACGTCGAATCGACGCTTCCCTGAGCGGATGACGAACCCCGGCGCCGCCACCTGGTCCTTCGACGAAGAGGACCTCGCAGCCCTCACGCAGACGGTCGACCGGTTCCTCGCCGAAACAGGGGCGCATTCCGCACTGATTGCTGATCGAGCCGGCCAGCTGGTCGCAACAATGGGACAGCCGCTGTCCTTCGACCCGACCGTATTCGCGACTCTTACCGCTGCGGATTTCAGCGCCAACGATCAGCTCGCCCGGCTCATCGGGGAGACGGATTTCACCACGCTGTTTCATCAGGGCGAGAAGGAATCGATGTACGTCGCCGACGTGGCGCGGCGACTCATACTCGTCACATTGTTCGACAACCGTACGCCGATCGGCCTCGTTCGCCTCAAGATGAAGCCCGTCGTCGAGGAGCTGACCGCACATCTGGACCGCGCGTTCTCGCGCGCGCGCGAAAGCGGTACCACGCAGCCGAACGTCCTCGCCGGCGCAAGCGACGAGATCGACGAGCTTTTCAACTGGTAAGGAGAATGAAACTCTGATGTCGATGATCAACTACGCGGCGCGCGAGATCAACTGCAAGATCGTGTACTATGGCCCCGGCCTCGGCGGCAAGACGACGAATCTCGAGCACATCTATGGAAAGGTGAAACCGGACACGCGAGGCAAGCTCATTTCCCTCGCGACCGAAACCGAGCGTACCCTCTTCTTCGACTTTCTCCCTGTGGATCTGGGAACGATACGCGGATTCAACACACGCTTTCACCTCTACACCGTACCGGGCCAGGTCTACTACAATGCGAGCCGCAAGCTGATCCTCAAGAACGTCGATGGCATCGTGTTCGTCGCAGATTCGCAGGTGGAGCGCATGGAAGCGAACCTCGAGTCGATGCAGAATCTCTACGACAACATGGCCGAATACGGCTACGATCTGACGCGGATGCCGTTCGTCATCCAGTACAACAAACGCGATCTGCCCAACGCCGCACCTGTCGCGGATCTTCAGACGGCGCTGAATCCCGGCTGGGAGCCGGCGGATCCCGCAAAGGCGCGCATCACGCCCGATCCGTATCACGCGGGGCAGAATCTCGTGGATCAGCTTCCAGGCGGCGAATGGGTGGAGCGCGTTGCGCATTTCGAGGCGGTCGCCATCAATGGCGACGGTGTCTTCGATACGCTCAAGGCAGTCAGCAAGCTGGTGCTCAAGGCCCTCGCCTGAGGGGCGCCCAGGGGTGAATCTCCCGAACGCCATAACGATAGGAAGGATCCTGATAGCGCCGCTCATCGCCGCGCTGCCGTTCATCAATTCCCCTGTTGCGCGAGCTGCCGCCTTCGTCATCTACATCGTCGCAGCGGTGTCGGACTACTTCGACGGAATGCTGGCTCGTACCCGAAACCTGGTCACGGATCTCGGGCGGCTGCTCGATCCGCTCGCTGACAAGCTGCTCCTCTTCGCAACGCTGATACCGATGTACGTGTTGATGGCGCCGCAAACCGATCTCCTTGCGCCGACCCGCGAATCTCTGGGCGGTGCTCACGGATTTGCGTTCCGCACGCCGTGGGGCCAGGTTGGGCTGCCGTTCTGGATCGTCGTCATCGTGCTCGGGCGCGAGCTGTTCATGACAGCGTTCCGCCAGGTTGCAGCCCGGCGCGGCGTCGTGATCGGAGCGATCGGACCCGCGAAATGGAAGACGGGCTTTCAGTCCGTCTGGGTCGGCGCCGCATTTTTCTGGTTCTTCGCCGCAACTCTCGCCGAGCGCTCGGGCTGGAACAACGACCTCTGGCAATACTTCGAATGGTTCAACGCGGCGGTCGGAATCAGCACGATGATTGCCGCACTTTTTCTAACCATCTATTCGCTGGTGCTCTACGTGAGACGATACGGTGGCGTTCTCAACCCGAACGGCTCGTGAAGATCGAGATCGTAACGATTGGCGACGAGCTGCTGCTCGGCTTCACCATCGACACGAACTCGGCGCACCTTGCGCGCGAGCTTGCTGCGCTTGGCGTCGAGATCGTTCGCCGCGCAACTGTCGGGGACAATGCCGCCGACATCGTGAGTGCCGTTCGCGACGCACTCGATCGAACAGGAGCTGTCATCACGACCGGCGGCCTTGGCCCGACGAGTGATGACCTGACGAAACCCGCGATCGCGGAGCTGTTCGGGCGAAGCATGTATCGTGATGAATCCATTCTCGAGGGAATGAAAGCGCGGTGGGCTCGGCTCAAGCGGACTGGAGCTTTTCCGGAATCGAACGTCGCGCAAGCCATGATCCCGGAAGGCGCCACCATCATGCCCAATCAGCACGGCAGCGCTCCCGGGATATGGCTGGAGGATGAGAGGGGCCGATGGGTTGCGATGCTTCCCGGGGTTCCACGCGAGATGCGGGGTCTTCTCGCGGATGAGCTGCTTCCCCGGATACGCGTGCTCGCCGGCAAAGTTGAAGAGGCGCCTGTCATCCGCTCCCGAACCCTGCGCACAACCGGGATCGCCGAATCCGCGCTTGCCGATCTGCTTGGCCCCCTCGCAGCCGGATTCGACGGTCTCTCGCTGGCTTTTCTCCCAGCGGTAGACAGCGTCGATCTGCGTCTCACGTCCCGGGGACTTTCACCGATGGAAGCGGATGCTGCGCTCGCCGCCGGAGTGATGAAACTTCGTGCTGCTGCGGGACGATATGTGTATGGAGAGGACGCCGCCGACCTCGCCGACGTAGTGCTCGACCTCTGCCGCCGGAAGGATGTGAAGATCGCGGTCGCGGAAAGCTGCACTGGTGGTCTGCTAGGTGCGCGGCTGACGGCAATAGCCGGGTCGAGTGATGTCTTCGTCGGTGGTGTGCTTGCCTACGACAACAGCGTCAAACGGGGCTTGCTGGGCGTGACAGACGAGGAGCTCGAGGAGCACGGCGCGGTAAGCCAGGACGTGGCTCAGCGAATGGCGCGCTCGGTGCGGGAACGGCTGAAGACGGACGTGGGTATTTCGATTACCGGAGTGGCCGGACCAGGGGGCGGCACCGCGGCAAAGCCAGTGGGTATGGTCTGGATTGCTCTGGATGGAATGGAATCACAGGCGCGCTGTCTGAGGTTGTTTGGAACGCGGGAGGAAGTACGTCAGCGGGCCGTCCAGGCCGCGCTCGACCTGGTCCGGCGAACATTGGAAACGGGTTAGATTGAGACGATGAGGAACATCAGAAATCGTATGAGAGACACACAGGCAACGGCGCCTACGGGGGAGGAGACTGCTGATCAGGCAG
>DATAIM010000373.1:0-1756 GCA_036262655.1 Gemmatimonadaceae bacterium
GGGCGGTTGTCTTCCGAACGAGCACCTCATACGAAACGGCGCCCGCCACAGGTTTCCACGATAACATCCACTTCTGTCCGCCGGACGGTTGATCGCGGCGCGCAACGACACTGTCAGGAACCGCTGGAGCGCTCGCAAGCGCCGCGAGAGCTGCGGCGTTGACTCTTGCAACGTTCGCTACATAACCGAAGCTCACGTCTGCCATTCGGTCTGTCGGCAGGTGCTGTCGCTTGTAATTCTCGAGTCGCTCCGTAAAACGGAGACCTGGATCCCGCAGCGTGACGAACGGCGAATGATCACCCCCACGCGAGATGCGATCCAGCCGAAATACAGGAAACACGGCAAACTCGGGCATGTACAGCAGCCCCGATGCCCACGCATATCGTGCAAGCTCGCGGCTCGGTCCATTGTCGGGCTCTGCGCCAAAGATCCTGACGCTTGTAGAATCGATCCGCCCATCATCGGCGACTATGTTCCCGACGATGTCGTTCGTCACGGCAGCGACAACCTTGTAACCGGCGCGATGCAGGCGTTCCGCAAGATGCGTGGATCCCAGAAGGCCCTGCTCTTCGCCGGAATAGAGTGCGAAGATGACGGTGGCCGACAGGCCCTTCGGGTAGCGTTGCGAAAATACCCGCGCCAGCTCGACGACTGCGGACGTCCCCGACCCGTCATCGTCGGCGCCTGGCGCATCCGAGGTAAAGTCGAACCGATCGATGTTGCATACACACGAGTCGTAATGCCCCCCGATTACGACCACCCGGGTGCTATCACTCCCTATGAGCCACGCGAGGACATTTACGACGTTCACGGCTGGACGCTGGGGATGACGGGTCACTTCGACCATCGCCGGATCGTATTCGACTCGAAGACATCCACCGCAGCTCCTGCTGATCTCGGTGAGACGCGCGTGGAGGTACCGCCGGGCCGCACCAACTCCTCGTGTCGCGCTCGTCGTATCCGACATCGTGTGACGCGTACCAAACGCGACGAGCATGGAATCCGTTTCCCGAATTCGCGCGGGTGACACATCGCGAAGCAGGGACGAAATCGAAGGATCGCGCTGGAGCCCAATCGTTGCGTCGAGCGGCCGGGTTCCGCCCGCCGATGACGATTCACTCGTCGCGACCCGGACACCGCTCGTCGTCGAGCAGCCGATCAGCGCGCTCGCGAGACAGGGAATCGCAAAGCGCTGGTAAACAGAGAGTGACAAGTGCGCAGCCTGTGAAAATCAGAGTACGACGTGAGCCCGAATATTCGTCCCCCACGGCCAAACAGGAAAGACCTCGTGTCGTATATTGCGCATTCACCTCTCAGCCGATGCATGCCCACCGAGTCAGCGACCCCGCCCGAGCCAGCCTGGCAGTTCTCAGCTTTCAACGAGCTGGCGCCGGCTGACTTGTACGCCGCGATGCAGCTCCGTCAGCGAGTCTTCGTTGTCGAGCAGAGCTGCGCATACATGGACGCCGACGGCTCCGATCAGCGTGCCGATCATTTGCTCGGCTGGATAAACGACGGTGGCGACCGGCGTCTGATCGCGTACGCCCGGATTTTCCCTCCGCGCGTCAAGTACGCGGAAGCGTCTATCGGCAGGGTGGCAACTCATCCTGATGTCAGGCAAACGGGGGCCGGGAAGGCGTTGATGCGCGAAGCCATCGAGAGACTCGAGAATGCCGGCTACGGCAGTGAGATTCGCATTGCAGCCCAGCTTTATCTCGAGAGATTCTACGCGTCATTCGGATTCGTTCGCGTAAGC
>DATAIM010000374.1:0-5043 GCA_036262655.1 Gemmatimonadaceae bacterium
GCTGATGTCCGACGCTCGTCCAGCAGCCACGATCTTCTCGCCCGTCACCACTATCGCCGCGTCTGCAACGACACTGGAGCTTGCGATGGTTATCATCCGCGCTGCCTTGAGCACGATTGTCTCGGGAAGAGCCTGAGCACCGGCTCGTCCGGCGAATAGCGTGAAGCACGCAACGCCAGCAAAAACACGGCGGATCGATTGAATGGTGTGCATTTATTCCGAATTGGATTGTCTTTTTGTCGACGCGGCGAATCCTGGCCCAGTGACCACACGCAGTGCCGATGGGCAGGAAATTACGCGCAACACCGACGTTCGCGCACGATACACCTCTCCATCGGCTTCATACGATGGCGGGGAATCGAACATGAGCTCGAACGATGGCGCCCGTTCTACGCTGCATTGAGGATACCTCATATGCGTCCCCCTCGTTGCAGCCGCCAGCACTGCAATTCTGCGCGCGGGTCGAATGTCCAGAATCGAAACGGCTTCGAGAGACCCGTCGGTCGCTGAAGCTCCGGGGGCGATCGTGAACACGCCACCAAAGTATGCCGCGTTGGCAATCGCGAGTAGCATGTGAACGGTGGCGGGACGCTCAGAATTCACCGATGTAATGGCTACATTGATCCCGCGAAACCGGAAAAGCTGACGGAGGGCAGTGTAGAGATAGAGGGACCTCCCTTTCAACCAGGGAATCCGGCCAATCTGCTCGAGCACTGCGACATCGAACCCGAAGCCGCAGCAGTTGACGAAGAAGATGTCTTCGACGCGACCGACGTCGACCCGCACGCTCGACTCCTGCGCGCAAAGCTCCGCAATTGTGGCCGCATCCGCGCGAGACGTTCCCAGCACTTTGGAAAAATCATTACCTGTCCCCGCGGGAAGCACGGCAAGGCGGACGTCCGCTCCCGAGTGCAGGATCGCGTTGGCGACATTCGCAGTCGTTCCGTCGCCACCAACCGCCACGATCGTCGTACATCCATCGGCGATCGCAGCACGCGCAATCGCGATCTCGTCACCTTTCGCAGCCGTCGTCCTTACCTGCGCGCCGCCGATCCTCGCAAAGGCCGACTCCACCTCCGAAAACATGCGAGCCCCGCGTCCTCGTCCCGCTGCCGGGTTGACGATGACGCAGGTGCGCTCACGCATCAATGAGTGCCGGCGCGCTTCCAGGGCATTGCGGGAACGACGGCTGGGCTCGCAAAGACGCCGGCCTCGAGCATCGGCCATACCCGCGCCTTGTTCGCGTCAGTGAAGGAGAAGATCGCCATCCCCGTCACACCACGGCTTCGCGCAAGCCGGATCTGCTCCACTATCTCGCGGGCCCCTTTGCTCGCATCGATTCCGATGTACATCTGCCGTCCCGTCTCGCGCTCCGCGCCCTCGAGCTGCTCATCGAGCATGCACCCCCAGTCGATTCGCGAACAATACGGCACCTTGATGCGAGAGTAGGTCATCGGAACGAGGATATCCATATACCCCTGCTTCGCCCACGCGCGACTGTCCTGCATCAGGTCGGTGTGGCCGCCGAGAGTCTTCCAGTTCCAGATGTCGTCGTAGACTCCCCACACCGCCGCAGAGAGCACGAGCGCCGGCCTGACCGCCGCGATTGAATCGTACGTCTCCCGGACCATCGAATTGACGAGCCCGGTGCGGTACGCCTTCCAGTCCGCGGGATACAGATCGGGATTGCGGCCGAAACCCGCCCGGCTGGCCGCATCGTAGGACCATGCATTTCCAGGATAACGAATCCTGTCGAGGTGAATTCCATCGACGTCGTATCGCCTTGCTATGTCTGCCGCGACCGTCGCCAGTCGCGTTCGCACCTCGGGGTACGACGGGGAAACCCACAGGTACTCTTCGCTGTTCGGACAAGGCAGTCTCTTCCCCGTGCGATCGCTCATTACCCACTCGGGGTGATCGAGAAGCATGTGTCGGGGATTGCCGGCATCGGGTTCGGGGATCGACTTGCACCGCCCGTCGATTCCGGCAGGACGGCCCGTGAGTGCATTCAGATATGCATGCACCTCCAGGCCGCGCCTGTGGCCCTCGCGCACCGCCACCTCGAGCGGATCGTAAGGAGGTGTGCCCCCGAGTTTGCCGCAAAGAAGTGCTGCACACGGCTCGATGCTCGAGCGATAGTACGCGTCGCCGGCTCCTCGAGCCTGGAAGTAGATGATGTTGAAGTGTGCCCGCGCAGCGGTTTCCATGATCCGCCCGATCGCAGCCTCGGAATCGTAATCGAATCTCGTTACCCAGAGAGCGCGCGCCTCTGCCGGGATCGAGGGATGCGGAAGCGTGTCGACCGAAAGCGGCAGAGTCTCAAGCGGCGCCTGCGGAATCGAATCGGCCGGCCGTGGTGCAACCGTAATCGAGAGCTGCGGGATGCTGTCTTCCGCATGACTGGGGATCGTAAGGTCAGCGGCGCCGAGCGTGACAAGCGCGCTCAGAGCGATAAAAGCGATGGACATCGGTATGGTTTACTCGCGGGCTTCGCGGATTTTCGTTCTTGTCCAGAGGACGACTGTCAGACAACCGCGTGTCTGCACTCCCTCGAGCGACATCGGCGTTGCCGCTCCACTGTACACCTCGACAGCGGCAATGTCCTCCGGATAGACCATGTCGTCGATATCACCCGCCTCGAGTGTATGCCATGGCACCCCATCGACAACCATCTGAACGCACCCGGCTTCCTCCCGACTGGCGCCGACCACTGCCTTGCCATCGACGTACTGGATCTTCACGCCGCGCATTCCGACGAGGATGTCAGAAACGACGCGCGGATTCGTCTTCACGAATTCGGCACGGGTACGGAAATCTCCGAGCCCCTGCTTCCGGCGCTCGACGAATCCAACCTGCGCGAGGGCACGTTCCCGACTGGCCCGCACGATCACGGTGTCGAGAGTCGAGACATATTTCTCGAGTACGATATTGACGTTGCGAGTTTCGCGCGAGGTGAGGTCCACTGACATCAACGCGGGAAAGAATCCGACACGACGGACTATCACCGTCCGGGTGCCTGGTGGAAGTCCGCCCAGCGTGAACCTGCCATTCGCAGCGGTTGTCGCTGTCGTCGCGGCGCCGGGAACATTGATGCGCGCACCCGAAAGCTCCTGCCCTTCCTTCGATCGAACCACTCCATTCAGGGACGCGACCGCTCCCGCAGCTGCACCGGGCGGAAGCAGCGTAACGCTTTTCACTAACACGCCCTCACGCGTCATCGCGACGGGCGTCGGCGAAGTCGCACTTGCTCCGATGCTCGCGACAAGGAGGGCATCGAGCTCCGGCGGAAGCCCGCAAAGCCGGTAAGCACCAGACGCATCCGTGGTTGCTCTCATCGTCCGAGGTGTGCGCACCAGCCCTCTCTCTTTTGTCGCCTCGAAGTCGGTCCAGGACAGAAAAACATTGGCGCCTTTGACGGGTTCCTCGCTCTCCGGGTCAAGAACGCGCCCCACCACGGCTGCGCTGCCAGCGGGAGCCGCCGGGCAGAACGCCTTCATCATCGTCAGAGACGACGGCACGGCAAGAAGGACGACTTTCCCTGTATCGATGGGGACTGAGAGACCCCGAGTGCCGAGCGATATGCTCAGTGAATCGAGCAGGGGATGGAAAAAGCCTGCGCGATAGGTTCCTGGTGAAACGTTTTCGAGCCGAAAGCGGCCAAGCGAATCGCTGATGGCGCGATGCGGGGTGCCTTCGAGCACAATCTCAGCGCCGGCGAGCGGCCGTCCGCGCAGGCTGTCCACTACCACCCCCGCCACAGCATGCACTTTCGGCGCGCCGCTCTGCGCCGCAGCGGAAAACGCAAAACCCAGCAACAATGGGAAGACTCGGCCGATCATCACACTATTATAGGAAGATGTCCGCTCGCCGAAACCATTTTCTTATAGCCGCGCTCTTCATTGTTGCCGGTGTCGTTCACTTCCTCGTCCCGGACCGCTACGCGGGGATAATGCCCGGCTGGGTTCCGTTCCCGAGAGAGATGGTCTACGTCAGCGGCGTCCTGGAAATTGCTGGCGGAGTGGGTGTTCTCATCCCCGGAGTTCGGAGACTAACCGGGATTTGCCTGATCGCACTTCTCATCGCTGTATTCCCGGCCAATCTGCAGATGCTCGCCAATGCGATCAACGGGGATGCTTCGACACTTTACAAGACGGCGCTGTTTCTGAGACTACCGCTACAACCGCTGATGATAGTCTGGATCTACAGGGCGACACTACGGCCGGATCGCCTCTCTCAATCCCCGCGCACGAACTTGTAGACTCTTCCGCTGCCTGACGTGAGGTACATCTCGCCGAGCGCATCCTGGCCAAACGACGTAATCAATCCTGGACTTGTAAGATCCCAGGATCGCTTGTCGCCGGCGACTCGGGCCGCTCGCAACCTGCTGGAGCTGAAGCCGGAACGTCGATGGGATGGGCCGTGGTTGGGTTGAGTCACTGCCGGCGCATCCAAAGGCCAACGCCACACCCAGAATTGTTTTTCGCATCGCACGCGATGCCTGCGCGTCCTGCGCCGAGCCGCTCGAGGCGGAGAAGCGATGCTAGTCTTCCAGGATGGGCTCGTAGCCCGTGTCGTTCGCCGGTGCGAGATGACTGTTGCCGCTGAGAACCCGGGCGCACGTGTTCCACCTGAGAATCGCATCATCGTTCCCCGGCGGCCTCATTGTCTCGGCTTTCTCGTACCAGTCCATTGCTTCGCGCAGAAACGCGTATGCCATTCCGCCGGATCCCATACCGCCCTGGGCAATCAGCGCCTGGCCGCGGCGCTCGGAGATCATGCCGGAGTAATACGTCCGCTGATAATCATCGGTGATGCGCGCCAGATATTCCCGTGCCCGGTTCAGTCCCGACGCCGCCACTCCGCTATGCAGATCTGTCAGCGCAAGGACGAGCATGACGAGGACCTGCTGATTATCAGGATCGATCTCGAGTATGTCGAGGCAGATGCTCTCCGCCGCCCACGACTGGTTCAGCAACCGGTAGCGCTCGGCTTTCTGAAGCGCGCGCGGTATGGTCTCGCGCGAGATCGGCTTCAGCTCATACA
>DATAIM010000375.1:0-2377 GCA_036262655.1 Gemmatimonadaceae bacterium
CTTCAGGAGCGTGCTCTTGCCCGCTCCGTTCCGTCCGATGATCCCGATCACCTCTCCGTGGCCGACCGTAAAGGTCACATCGCGCAGTGCCCAGAAAGTGGATTCCTCGTCGCGCCCGCGTGCTGAACGCGCCGTCAATGAACCCAGCGCGCGCAGCGGGGCGCGCCCGAGCTCGATGATGGACTCGCGGATCGTCCGGTAAGGGGCCGCCTGGCCGAGCTTGTACCGCTTGCCTACCCCTTCGACGTCAATCGCGTAGCTCGACATCGCGTCAGACCATATCCGCGAAAGAGCGCTCGACGCGGCGAAAATAGAACGCGCCGGTGACGAGTAGGGCGATCGCAGCCAGCGACGACACCACAATCATCGGGCCGGGGACAGTGCGTGTGCCGAGTAGTGCCCAACGGAAGCCCTCGACGACGCCAACCATCGGGTTCAGTCCATAAAGCGTCCGCCACGGCGCATGCAGGAGCGTGCTCGGATAGGCGATCGGGGTGGCGAACATCCAGAACTGCGTCAGGAAAGGCACAACGTATCGAACGTCACGGTACTCGACGTTCAAGGCCGACAACCAGAGGCCCACGCCCGTGGCCGTGATGAGCGCCAACAGGAAGAACAGGGGCAGCCAGATAACGTTCGCCGTCGGGACCACCCGGTAGTACGCAATCATCGCCAAGAGAACCAGGAACGCGAGCGCGAAATCCACGGCGACCGAAAGCACACTCGCGATCGGCACGATCGGTCGCGGGAAGTAGACTTTCGTGATCAGGTTCGCACTGCCGACGAGGCTGTTGGACGCCAATGCGAGTCCGCTGGCGAAGAATGTCCATGGAACAAGGCCGGTATACGAGAACAGCGGATACGGCACGCCGTCGGATGGCATCGCTGCCAACCGGCCAAAAAACAGACTGAAGACCACCATCGTGAAGAACGGCTGGATGATCGCCCAGGATGCACCGAGGGCCGTCTGCTTGTAGCGGACCTTGATGTCACGCCAGACAAGGAAGTAGAGAAGCTCTCGGTAGGCCCAAATCTCGCCTATGCCGAGGCGCATCCACCCGTGGCTTGGTTCGATGACGACTTCGCCGTGCGAATACGGGGGTGCGGGTGTCGCGGCCTCACCGGCCCGCATCTACCGGAGCCTCACGCTGGACGAGCCATTGACGGTCGGGCGACGCGCGTGTCGACATGCTAAGACAGGTCGGCGCGGGGAAGCAGCGGCCCGACCTGCAAAACGAGTAAGAATCACTTTGCCTGACTGGAAGACAATAACATCTCTGCGGAGGATGCCGGGGGAGCGCGCATCCTCACTCTTACGGTTGCGCCCGCATCGGTATGCAAAGTGCATTCCGCGCGGCGGTCCGCCAATCCATCGGCATCGCGACGGCCGCTGCTCACGTTGCAGCCGCAGTACCCATCGCAGAAACGCGCGCTCTTGCCCCGTAGGAAACGTCGCACGTGGTAGCGACTCACCGTGCGAACTGAGCTGGCCGGATTCAGCCCGCCGTGACCAACGCAGCGGTACCCGCCTCATTTCCGTAAGTGATTCCCGGCGAGTTCGACGCGGGACGGAAGGGCCTCGGGACCGACACTTCTGACCGGCACGATGACCGACCCAACACTCGCGGTTCTCATTACCTACTACAACGAGCGCGAACTGCTGACTGACTGCCTGCGCTCAGTACTCGATCAATCGCCCCGACCGCGAGAGATCATCGTATACGATGACGCGTCGGCTGCCTCCGCGCGGGAATTCATTCCCGAGGGCGCGCCGGTGCGTCTGATCTCTGGTGAACGGAACATCGGTCCGGGCGGTGGGCGGAACGTGCTGCTGCGCGCCGCGACATCCGACTACGTGCATTTCCAGGACGCGGACGACCTGCTCGCCCGCAACTGGAGTAGCGCGGTGCTGCAGGAGCTCCGCGCGGCGAGGCCGGATATCGTCTTCACCGAGATTCGGGCGGAGCGCGAAGGGGCGATGGTCGCCGAACGCGTGATGGGCATCGGGGCCCTCGCAGGGGGAGCCGACCCTATCCAGTTCGGCTTGAGAGGCTCGTTGCTCGTGCCCTCATCAACGTTCCGTAGGCTCCTCGCCCTGCAAGTCGGCGGGTTCCACGGCCGTGAGGTGCTGGCCCAATCAGAGGACTTCGAATTTCACCTTCGGCTACTCGCCGCGGCGCGGAGCTGGCGGGTAATCGACCAGCCCCTCATCGTGCAGCGTCTGCGCGAGGGGAGCCACAGCAGCAGAGGGGAAGCCGACGTGTGGCGCTCTGCCGCGAAGGCCCTCGCGATGCTCGCCGACGAGCTCCCGCCGCTGTACCGTCCGGATGTCGCGGAGGCGGCGGCGCGCGTCGCGGCGAGACTGTATGCGCTCGGG
>DATAIM010000376.1:0-3505 GCA_036262655.1 Gemmatimonadaceae bacterium
CGTATGAGACAATCACATGAGACACCCTTCACCCAGCCCCCCTGGAAACCCGTGAAGCCCACCACACAGACCATCGCATCACTGCTCTGGATCATACTCCTGCCATTTCACATCGGTGGCGACATCGCTCTCGGATTTGACAAGGGAGGGCCTGGGATGGTCTACGTCGTCGTGCCCATCCTTCTCATCGCGGCTTGCGGAACATTGCTTCTCGCCGAGCGAAGATCGGGGCAGATCATCATGTTCCTGGGCGGCCTGGCGGCGCTCGGCATGCCGATCATCCACCGCACCGGCGGGTTCACTCCGACGGTCGCGAAGTCCCCCGGCGGCCTTTTTTTCATCTGGACCCTTGTGGCGCTCGGCGTCAGCGGCGGTCTCGCGATGATACTGTCGGCACGCGGACTGTGGAAGCTGCGCTCGCGCAAAGGCTGATGCGGCTGTGTGACAGAGAAAAGATCCAGCGTCCTGATCGAAGTTGCGCCGGCTTTCGCCGCGCTTCTATCGGTGGCCGGCCGTCTTGTCTTCCCGAAACGAGATAGTGGCAAATAGTCTTAGGCGGAAACGGTCACCTGTTCTCTCGCGGCAATGCGAGCAATCATCCATTTTCCCCCGATATGTCTGAACACCGCCGGCGCTTGACGATCGGTGAAACTGAGAAGCGAGCTTTCCATCGCGCAGCGCTTCGCACTGGGCGGCATCGTCCTGATCGCCGTGACTGGTTATTCGGAGTGATGGCAGGAGCAGGCCTGGGCTTCGTATTCCTCGGGATCGGCGCACGCGCGGGCATGCGGCTTGTCGCGCTGACTTCAGGCCAAGCCGCACTGTTTACGGTTGAAGGAAGCGTCGCGGTGAGCCTCCTCGGCGCGGTGACCGGTGCGGTCATCGCGACGTTGTTCCTATTGTTGCGACACATCCTGCCGGCGCGCCGGTGGATGCGCGCCGCCATTTTCTGGGTTCTGTGCGTAGTTCTCGTTCTTCGTGGGCTCAAGCCCGTCACCGAGCTGAAGACCGCGATATTCCTGCCGCTCTTCTTGATGCACGGCGCTCTTTTACATGCGTTCTGGTGTCGCGTCTATCTTGCGCGAAGACGCAATGGGATGCGACGCCTTCCACTCCCTGAAGGTGAGCCATGACCTCGATCATCCATTCGCAGGCAGCAGACATTCCCGCCAATATGACGACAACCGGCTTTGATGTACCCGGATTTCGTATCGTCGATAATCTTGGCGTGGTGCGTGGTGTCGTTGTCCGATCACGATCGCTCTTCGGCACTCTCGGAGCCGGCTTACAATCGCTGGTCGGGGGCAACATCTCGCTCTTTACGGAACTCGCTGAACGAACCCGCAAGCAGGCTTTCGACACGATGCTGGTTCAGGCGCATACGGCTGGTGCAGACGCGGTGATCGGCATCCGCTATGACGCCAATGAGCTGATGAAAGGCGTGACAGAGGTACTGTGTTATGGGACGGCCGTTCGCGTCGAGCCGCTGTAAGATCGAGGGAGTTGGCTCGCGGTCTGCGCGTCCCTCACACTGTGGTTAGCGTTTCACGCGCTCCCAATCGCGTACACCCCCAGCCACAAGACGGAACAAGGGATGAGGTGCTGGCTGCACTCCGGCAATCCGATCGCGATACCACGCCGGTGATCGAAGCCGGAGTTTCTGGCCAAGATGCTCCCACTCGTAAAGAAGCTGGCCTTTCGTCTCGGCGATACGTCGTAAAGGAGTCCCGGACGCGACGATCAGCTCGGGGTTGAACAGGTATCCCCGCGTATCAGCTTCGTCGGAGACGACCTTGAGGTACCCAGCGATGAAGGCCGCCGGGTCTTCGGCGCTACGGAAACGCTGGAGCTGCGGGTGCTGCGTATAACCGCGCGTGCGACCGAGAAGCACTGCCTGCGCCAGAAGCGCTTCACGCCACAATGCAACCAGTCCAACGGCATCCAGATGCCGCGGATGGATAGTCCAGAGCCGCATTGTCTAAAGTAGGCAACAGGCACCGCGGTGTTCAACAATGCGCCCGTGCCGTGGAAGTGGTGCAGGAACCCCGCGAAGCAGAAGTAATCTCACTGGTTATCTTGGTGGTCCAATCCCTAGCTAAGAACACCCATTGCCATTCTCACATCCATTGCAACTCACGCTCGCGCTCGTGCTCGCGGCCGCGCTGGCCTTGAAAGGGTGGGAGCGCGCGCGAACGGGTTTCGCCGCCGGGCGACTGTCGTTCGTACTCGCGCTTGCATGGATGTTCGTCGGAGGCTGGAAGCGCTGGTACCCGCAGGGCGATGTCATCGCGGCGGCTGGCACGTGGGCGCTCACCGGCTGGATCTGCGGGCTGGCTGCCTGGACGCTCGTAACGGGTATTCGCGCACGCGTTCTTCCGGCGCGCTCGACCTCCGAAAGGAAACCTGATGCCAGCCCCTGACACCGCTGCGGCGAACGGTGTCAAGCTCACCGGCAGCTTTCCGGGGTTTGACGGCATTCGTCTGGTCGCGTCACTGTCCGTCCTGGTTTCGCATGCGTATCTCATCGCCGAGAACTCCGAGGCTCGTGATCCAGCGACGCGGCTTCTCGGGAAGGACCATATCCTTGGCAAATACGGCGTTTATACTTTTTTCATCATCAGCGGGTTTCTTCTTACCCGATCGCTATCGCGGGATGGAAATGCGCTGACTTTCACGCGAAACCGCGTGCTGCGAATCCTGCCGGGCTTCGTGTTCTCCGCGGCGTTCGTTGCGCTGATCATCGGCCCGATGGTGACGACGCAACCACTGGCCGACTACTTTCGGCAGCCTGCGACCTACCGGTACATCGCCTCTTCGGTCCGCTGTTTCTGTGACAACTGGGAGGCCCCCTTTACATGGCCAGTGGCGGGTGACCTGGCGACAGCGCTGAATGGGTCGCTGTGGAGCCTCAGCTATGAGGTTCTGAGCTACATGGTCCTTCTCTGGCTGTGGGTCATCCTTCGGCATCCAGCGAGAGTCGCTGTCGTCCTCGTTGCAGCGGCGCTTGCTTCGATGGTCAGCAAGCCGGCAGAGCAGTTCATGCTGGCGCTCGCGTACACCCTACCCTACTTCGCGGCAGGGGTCGGCATGTTCATCGTTTATCGCCGCTTCGGGACGAACAGGATTGGCGCGCTCGTGTCCGCACTCTTTCTTGTGGTGGCAGCCGTGTTCGGTGTTTTCGGATATGCATTCATGCTGTTCGCCACTTACCTCGTGGTGTTCTTCGCCGAGCGGCCGAATCCCGGGTCGCGGTTTGCCCGCCGCGCCGGTGATCTGTCGTACGGCATCTACCTCTTCGGCTGGCCGATCGAACAGTTCCTGAAGATTCACACCGGTGCGAGCAGCGGCGAGGTTCTGTTTCTGTATGCCGTGGTCCCCACCCTCGCTCTCGCGGCACTATCATGGTGGGTTGTGGAGCGCCCGTTCCTCCGGCTCAAAGCCTCGGGACATCGGCGCGCGGTCCCGACCCTCGAGCCCGGGAGCGACTCACCTTTCGTCCCGGCCT
>DATAIM010000377.1:0-8680 GCA_036262655.1 Gemmatimonadaceae bacterium
CTCCAAGGGTATCACTATCTGCCGCCTTCCATTCGTTGTGCGCGGAAGATTTCGCGTCCTCGCCAACGTGTGCCGGCCAGCACTGCGAGGATAAGCATTGCTTCTGCGACTGAAGCAACGGAAGCAGGAATAGCGAGCTCGCGCTGAACGGATAACGCACCGGTCTCGAGGATGCCGATGAATACTCCGGACGCGATTATAGGCAGCGGCCGCAACCCAGCGATCAGAGCAACTGCAATCGCCGTATAGCCATAGCCAGGCGACAGATTCTCGTACAGCGCAAACGTTACCCCCGTTACTTCCACACCTCCGGCAATGCCAGCCAGCGCTCCGCTCAGCACGAACACCGTGAAGGATGTCCTGGGCACGTTGACTTTACCCGCACTCCATGCGGCACGTGGTGCAACTCCTACGATCCGGATACGAAAGCCAGCAGCAGTGCGGCGGAATAACCACTGAAGAACGAGAGCGGCGACCATGCCCAGGATGAAGCCCAGATGCAGACGCGTGCCGGGGAGAATAACTGGAAGCCTGGCAATTTCGACGATGGACTTCGTCTGCGGATAAATCCGGGTTGGCTCCTGCAGTGGACCGCGCACGAGATAGGAGACTAGATGAAGCGCGACGAAATTCAGCATGATAGTGCTGATGATTTCGAGAACGTGAAATCGTCTTCTGAGTTCGGCAGCGATGCCAGCCCATAGCCCTCCCGCGGCGGCCGCAGCGAGCAGAGAAAGAACAATGGAAAAGTGGCCAAGCGCAGGTGCCGTCCAGAGAGCTACGGCTGTAGCGCCTGTAGCTCCGAGCAATAGCTGGCCCTCAGCGCCGATGTTGAACACTCCTCCGCGGAATGCCAGCGCGACAGCAAGGGCGGTAACAACCAGTGGCGTCGCTCTGACAAGCGCGTCCGCAAAGAGCACCAGCTCAGCCAAGCGTACGCCCGGTGTCTTCCGCTCCGAGAAGAAGGAAGCGACCAATCTGATCGCGGTCCGGTGCTGATGTCATGATACTCTGTCGACCGATGACTATGACCCTGTCCGCCACCAGGGCGAGCTCGTCGAGATCACTCGAATAGAACACGACGGCAGTGCCTGCACCTCTCGCTGCTCGTATCCCTTCGTGAACGGTAGCTGCTGCATTGATATCGAGCCCTTGTGTCGGATTTTCGAGAATCAGCATCGGTGGGGAGCCGCTCAACTCGCGGCCGAGAACAAACCTCTGCTGATTTCCTCCCGAGAGATTCTCTGCGTTCGCGTGTGGTCCATCGGCGCGAACATCGAAGTCGCGAATAATCTCTTCGGTGAGGGATTCCATATCGCTCCAGTCGATGAGCCCCCGGCGTTCGCCAGCGTTCTTCAGGGCGACGTTCTCAACGAGTGTCATGGCCGGAATGAGCGCTTCATCCAGGCGGTTCTCGGGCACGAACCCAACATTCCTCGGAGGGTTAACGGCGGGCGTAGTAATGACTCTCCCAGCCAGCGACCGAAGGAATGTTGCAGCAGCCCCCTCGAGAGCAGCCACGCCAAGGATCTCGCCACCGCGAATCTCGATATCGGTTTCGAACAGCCGAACTGTCATCGATACGTTTGGCCGCGTCTGATCAGCGTCGAGGGGCTGACCACCTTTGGACCGAAATGCTGTTGGTGTACTTCCCACCATTGCCGTCATCAGTGCGTCTCGCGTCAAGCCTGTGACAGGCCCGTTGAATACAAGTCGACCACGGTGCAGAACGCTCACATCGTTAGCGTGCTCGAGAGCGTCGTCGAGCTTGTGGGTAATGAGGACTACACTTCCCCCCGTATCCGCGAATCTCCGCAGTTGTGCGAATAGCTCCCTTGTATCATGGTCGGTAAGGACCGCGGTCGGCTCGTCCAGAATCAGAATCTCCGCATCGTGTGCAAGTGTGCGGATGATCTCGAGCTTCTGACGTTCTGCACCTGTGAGGTCGGCTACGCTCGCGTAGGGATTCAGTGCAAGACCAGTGGCCCGGGATATCTGGCGTATTTGCTCGGCAATCGCTCCAGGACGGTAAATACCACATCCGCCCAGTGCGACGTTCTCAACCACCGTCATCGCCGGTATAAGCGAAAACTGCTGATGCACCATCCCGATCCGCGCCTGGATCGCGTCGGCCGGTGATCGAAACTCGACAGCTTTACCATTCCGAAAAATCACGCCTGCATCGGGCGAAATCATACCGAACGCTATGCGCATCAGCGTAGTCTTTCCCGCGCCATTCTCTCCAAGCAGCGCGTGTATGCTTCCGCGTCGAACCGAGAGAGTGACACCATCCAGCGCCACTGTCTTCCCGAAATGTTTCGTGATTGCGCGTACTTCAAGCGCGGCTTGAGACGGATCAGCTGCGCTCTGTTCGGCCAAGCGTTCGATCAAAGTCCTGTAGGCGCATGGATCATGGTCCACTCGATTCCGAACTTTTGTGCAGCGTGCTCGGCCAGCGCAGCAACGCCGAGAGTTTCGGTTGCATAATGACCGGCATAGATGATTACGATCCCGAGGTCTGTGGCCTCTACGGCCGTCCAGTGCGGACCTTCGCCGACGATCAGCGTATCGATCTTCTTGTGTACCGCTTCGGTCAGAGTCTCTGCGGAGGCGCCTGCTCCGGTGCAGATTGCCCAGCGCCTGCTGTGGCGATCGCGCGGAAATCCTGTCGCGATGGCGTCTCCGCCATGAATCCGCGCAAAAAGACGGGCT
The DNA here is from genome assembly GCA_036262655.1 of Gemmatimonadaceae bacterium. Taxonomy (GTDB): domain Bacteria; phylum Gemmatimonadota; class Gemmatimonadetes; order Gemmatimonadales; family Gemmatimonadaceae; genus UBA4720. The sequence goes on from DATAIM010000377.1 coordinate 2,713, forward strand.
CGCTCGACGATCTCCACCGTTGCTATGTCACACTCCCCGCTAACGCCAACGCCCGATCCCCTGTAGCTGGCAAACTCGCCGGACGGCTCCAGGCCCAGTTTCTGAGATAGTAGCACATTGTTACCAAATATCGCGTGCCTGTCGAGCGGAAGGTGCGAGGCATACACTGCGATATTCCTCTCGAGCAAAATCCTGATCTGGGAATAGCGCACCCCGGTGAAGGGACGAGCGCCGCCCCAGAACATTCCGTGATGGACAAGCAGAAGGTTGACCGCCTGTTCGGCTGCGATAGCAACGGTTCTGCTGGAGAAGTCGACGCACGCGCCAATCCTTCTGACATCGCCGCTGCTCGCCAGCTGCAGTCCGTTCAGAGCTCCTGGGTAGTCGGGTATCGTTGGTGTGTCGAGCAGTTGGTCCAGGTATGTCGCAATCTCCGCAGCGTCTGTCACCGGGCGTGTTTTTCCTGCATCGAATCCGGCAGGATCCTCTCGCCAAACTCTCCCGTCTTCATTTGTGCCGCGGTCGTGGCGACAAGCGCACTGACGTCCGGTGCGACTGCCTTCGCCGTTCGTGGGTTTGGGATGTACCTCACGACATCATCATGGAGGCCGAGTGAGAAGACACGACCGGTGAAACGGGGCTTCTGCACTTCACGAGCGATCAACAGGAATGCGTGGGGGAGGTCGATGACGACGCTACCCAGTGTCCGCTCGGGAGCAATGTCGTTCTGGTTCGCGTTTGACCCTATGATCCAAACCTTTCCCGATTCCTTCACGGCCTGGAACACACCGAGGCCGGCCGCGTCGGCGTTCTGAAAAATCACATCCACTCCGCGCGCGATTTGCGCGATCGCCTGCTCCTTACCGGCACTCGCATCGTCCCAGTTGCCGATATATGAGACGATAACCTTGATGCGTGGATTAACCCTTCGAGCTCCTTCCTCGAATGCGGCGAAGCTTCGTTTCACCGGTGGAAGCTCTGTTCCTCCGATCACGCCCAGCACGCTCGTTCTGGTCATGCGCCCAGCGACGAGGCCAGCGAGGTACGATGCTTCCTCGAAGGCGAAGTCCGCTCCCGCAACGTTCCTGGCGACGCTCGTTCCCGACGTGGTGACGTAGACTGTCTTCGGATAACTCGGAGCTACACGTAGCGCAGCGTCCTGGAATTCAAATCCATGCCCGAAGACTAGATCGAAACTCTGTGCTCCATACTGTCGGAAGTTCTCATCGAACTCTGCAGGGGTTTTCGTCTGTATGTGGCTCACCACTGCACCAAGGGAATCCCGGATTGCCATCAATCCGGCATAAGCGCCGCCGTTCCACGATTTATCGGATACGGGACCGGGCGTCAGTAACGCAACCCTGAACGCGTCTACTGCTGCGTCGGGGCCTTTCGCGGACCTCGAACAGGCCCCCAATGTGATTGCGATTGCCGCCAGCACAACTGTGGATAATCCTTGTTCCCCTCTCATCGGAATATGCCCACCTCTTTGACCTATGGCGGTCAGAACCTTTGTGGATTTCATTGTGGATTGACGCTTAGTCCGAGAAGGTCTATGAGGCGGTCCAGATCGTCCGCGCTGTAAAAGTCAATTACGATCGAGCCTTTACGGGGCGATTTCAAATTGATCGAAACATCTGTTTGAAGATGTTTTCGGAGTCGCTGCTCCAACGCTCGTACTTCTGGCGGACGATGGTCGAGCTTTGGTGGCCGACCTTTCGTAGATGACCCATCTCCGCCAATGGAGTCTCTTACCCGGCGTTCGACGTCGCGCGCACTCCAGCCATTTTCGACCGCCTGTTTCGCAAACGCGGTAATGCGCGCCCCGTCCTCCAAGGCCAGTAATGGGCGCGCCTGACCGGCGGACAAGCGCCCTTCCTGAACCAGTGCTCGTACGGACGTCGGCAACTGCAACATTCTCAAAATGTTTGCGACAGTCGACCGATCCTTCCCCACAAGCTCAGCCACGGTCTGCTGCGTGTAGCCGAACTGCTTGATCAACTGCTCATATCCCTCCGCCTCTTCCACGGGGTTGAGATCAGCTCGCTGGAGATTCTCGACCAGTGCCATTGTGAGGAGCTCCTGATCGTTCATCTTCTTGACTACCGCCGGAATCTCGCTCCAGCCGAGGCTGATCGCCGCACGGAGGCGGCGTTCCCCTGCGATGAGCTCGTAGCCTTTCCCTTTGGGGGAGGGCCGAACCGTTATCGCCTGAAGCAATCCATTCAGTCGCAGACTATCCTGGAGCTCGACCAGCTCTTCCGGCTTGAAGCTCTTCCGCGGCTGATAAGGATTGCTCGCGATCTCCGCGACAGGGATGGTTCCAGGCTGCAATTCTTCCCGGGCTTCAGAGAGGACCGGAGCATTGAATAACGCATCGAGGCCCCGACCCAGCCTTCGGGGTGACTTTTCAGATGCCATGAGATTTTTCTCCAACCGGACTGCGAGCCATTAGCTCTCTGGCGACCCCCATGTACGCTTTGGCCCCAATGGACCCGATGTCGTACAGGATGATCGGTTTTCCAAAGCTCGGCGCCTCGGCGAGACGCACATTTCGGGGAATGACCGTTTCGAAGACCGTTTCCCCGAAGTAATCGCGTGCGTCCGCAGCAACCTGACGCGAGAGGTTCAAACGCGCGTCATACATCGTAAGAAGGACTCCTGCAATTCCCAACTCCTCATTAACTCCGTGCTGGATCCGGTGGACGGTATTGAGCAGCTGAGATAGCCCCTCGAGCGCATAGTACTCACACTGAAGAGGTATCAGCACAGCATCTGCTGCGCCGAGCATGTTCAGGGTTATGAGGCCGAGCGAAGGTGGACAGTCGATTAGAACGTAGTCGTATTCTTCCCGGACTTCACTCAAGGCGTTACGCATTGCGTGTCCGCGGTTCTTCCGATCGATGAGCTCCACTTCTGCCCCTGCGAGATCTGGCGTCGCTGGTATTACGTCGAGCAGCTGAAAATGAGCTTTGGTCTTAATGGAGTCTCCGATCGGAGCAGAACCTATCAACACTTCATACAGCGTCGTGCTGAGATCCTCCTCCGAGAGGCCTACACCGCTCGTTGCATTTCCCTGGGGGTCGCCATCTACCAGAAGTGTCCTCTGCTCTGCAGCAGCGAGACTGGCAGCGAGATTTACCGTCGTGGTGGTTTTTCCCACGCCACCTTTCTGGTTTGCAACTGCGATTACACGACCCAAGGACCACCACGGTTATTAGGGTGACCCAATGTACGAATGCAAGTTCCCGGGTGGCAGGGGCCACCCAACCTGTGTTTCACGTGAAACACCCATTCTGCGTTTCACGTGAAACACCTCAACGCACGCCGGGGAGAAACCTCCATCGGGTATTGACGTCGACCCCAACGGCTTGCTCGCCGGCCGAAATAGGAGTGTCGGCCTGCGCCGAAGCAGCAACGCCGCGCATCCTCATCTCAATTGGACGAGGCGGGGGTGGGAAGTAAGCCCCAATGCTGACTTCCAGCAGTCCACCGATAGTGCCGCCCGCGGCGCGGGCTGCAACGTCTGCATCAGCGCGAGCCTTCCGAACCGCCTGCGCTATACCTTCCTGGCGAGCAGCCTCCGTGTTCGCGGCGTAAAACTGGAGTGATGTGATCATGTTTGCTCCCTTGGCGAGCGATGCATCAATCGCCGGACCCACCATCGCGACGGCCTTGACGTCCACCGTTAGTGTGTTGGTCACATTATAGCCGACCACAACCGGCTCGCGGTTTGGCTCATACCGCTGTTCAGGGTAGACGTTGTAATTGGTCGTCGCAATGTCATTTGCGGGAATCCCAAGTGCCCGCAACGCGTCGATTACTGCTTTCTGCTTGCGTGCATTCTCACTTGCTGCAGCTGCTGCGGTGACCGCTTTTGTTTGCACGCTGATCTGTAGGCTCGCGCGGTCAGGAACGACTTTGACCTCACCATGCGCGCTAACGTTAATTTGCGGAACTGGCTCAATTATGCCGCCTTGTTGAGCCCATACCGGCGTGGACATAGTGATGACAGCAACCAGGAATGTCTTCATTATACGTTTTTGGTGAAGGTTTGGGTGGCCTTCTCTGGGAACGTTTTCGACGCTGAAACTTGCACATCCAGCCCCGGAGGAGGGTCGGGTCAAGCACATTCAAGCAGGTCAAGCACACAGTCCGTTCCGTAGCTTCAATTATGCAGGACCGCGCTGCTCCGCACAGTACTGGCACATTCCGCACACGCACGTCCGAGACAGGGCTACGTGGCCCCAACTCCTGAGCGCATCTTTTGGACTTCAATGACCAGATTCTGAATATCGCTCGGGCTCACGCCCGGAATTCGCGTTGCCTGCGCAAGTGTTCGAGGCTGGATCGCCGCCAGCTTCTGGCGTGCTTCCGATGAGAGCGAGTTCATTCCTGCATAGGATAAATTACCAGGAATCGGGAAGTCTCCCATCAGGCGCAAACGCTCTGCCTGTGCACGCTCGCGATCGAAGTACCCCGCATATTTGATCTCGAGCTCCGCCGACAACATTGCCTCAGGAGATGACGGCGACTGCACACCGGCTGCATCGAGTAGAGACTTGAGTGAGACCCCGTGACGCCTCGTCAGCTCGGCGACCTTCGCAGATTGTGAAATCGGCGTTGAGCCGGCGAGCTCCAGAATCGGAGATGCCTGTTGCGGGGAGATACTAGTGCCGGCCGCGAGATCGTGAATGCGGGACTCATCAGAGAGCCGGGTATCTATCACCTTCGTCTCTGCAGCGCTGAACAATCCGAGTGCGATACCAACGGGCGCGAGACGCCGAAGTGCATTGTCCTGGCGAACGGTCAGGCGAAACTCCGAACGCGATGTAAAAAGCCGGTAGGGCTCATCGACTCCACAGATTACCAGATCGTCGACAAGAACACCGATATACGAAGTCTCCCGGCCGAGTACGAGAGGCGGACGACTTAATGCGGAAAGGCCACTGTTGATTCCAGCGAGCACGCCCTGGCCGGCCGCCTCCTCGTATCCTGTCGTTCCATTTATCTGCCCTGCGAAGTAGAGGCCTGATATCGCCTTTACCTGAAGCGTTGCGTCAAGTTGAGTAGGAGGATAGTAGTCGTATTCAATCGCATAACCTGCGCGAGTCATCCTGACGTCACGCAACCCGGGCACGGTGCGCAGAATCTCCAGCTGGACGGTGCTTGGCAGCGATGTGGAAAGACCGTTCACGTAAAGCTCGGACGTATCGTGGCCCTCCGGCTCGAGGAAAAGCTGGTGGCGCTCAGCATCCGGAAAGCGGACGACTTTGTCCTCGACGGAAGGACAATAGCGCGGGCCACGAGCGGTGATGGCCCCGCCATACATTGCGGACTGTCCGATATTTTCCTGAATGATTGCCTTTGCGGGCGGCCCCAGATGCGCGATCCAGCACGGCATCTGAGCAGGGTGGCGTGTCTGTCCGCCATGCTCGCGGGGTGTCCTCCAGAAGTGAGACCACGAATAGTCAAACTGGTCGATCTCGGAGTTCTGACGTTCAACCTTCGAGTAATCGACAGATCTTCCGTCAATACGGGGGGGCGTGCCGGTTTTGAACCGCGAAACCATTAGTCCCGCCTGTTCCAGCTGCTCGGCAAGATGAGTGGCCGACGACTCTCCCGCGCGACCGCCCGCCATACTGGTCTCTATACCAATGTGAATTCGGCCACGCAAAAACGTGCCTGTCGTAATGACGACGCAGCGCGCGGTGAATACACGTCCTTCCAGCGTCTCGAGGCCTTCAACCCTTTTGCCCGACTCGCTCAATATCAGTCGCGCAACAGTGGCTTGAATTGTCTGAATATTTCGGTGTTCCTCTACGAGCAACCTTACGGCCCGGCGGTAAAGACCACGGTCGCACTGTGCACGCGGCGCCCAGACAGCCGGGCCTTTGCTCCGGTTGAGCATTCGGAATTGAATGGCCGCCATATCGGTAGCGCGTCCCATGATTCCACCGAGTGCATC
>DATAIM010000378.1:0-7772 GCA_036262655.1 Gemmatimonadaceae bacterium
TTGACGATTACCTGCGATTTGGTCTGAATCGCCCGGAGTGCAGCAGCCGTGTCGGTGGAGAAATAAGGATTCCCCGTCCCGCCGGCGAAGATGCAGACACGCCCCTTCTCGAAATGCCGAAGCGCGCGCCGGCGGATGAACGGCTCGGCGATCTGCTCCATCGCGATAGCCGTCATCACGCGAGTCTCGACACCCGCACGTTCCAGAACATCCTGAACGGCAAGTGCATTGATCACCGTGCCGAGCATTCCCATGTAGTCGCTGCCGACGCGGTCCATTCCAAGCTTCGAGAACTGCGCTCCACGGACGATGTTGCCTCCGCCGATTACCAGTCCGATGCCGGCACCAGTGTCCTTCACCTGCTTGATCTCACCGGCGATGCGCCCGAGGGTATCCAGGTCGAATCCGGTGCCCTTTCCTCCGGCGAGAGCCTCGCCGGAGATCTTGAGAAGTACTCGAGAATACGCCGGCGTGGCCAATGGAGTCTTACTCCTCGCCCATCTCGAAGCGGACAAAGCGGCGAACCTGAATCTTCTCGCCGAGCTTCGCGGACGCCTCCTTGATAAGCTCCCCGATTGGCTTTTTCGGCTCTTTCACCCAGCCCTGGTACAAAAGGCAATTGTCCTTGTAATAGGATTCGACCTTGCCTTCGACCATCCGCTGAATGATCGCTTCCGGCTTTCCGCTCGCCTTGGCCTGCTCTTCCGCGATCCGTCGCTCGCTCTCGATGCGCTCGGCCGGAACGGCGTCCTTGTCGACAGCCACGGGTTTGGCGCTTGCGATGTGCATCGCGATCTCCCGGGCGAGGGTCTTGAAGTCATCAGTGCGCGCTACGAAATCGGTTTCGCAGTTGATCTCGACGATTACGCCGACCTTGCCATTGTGATGGATGTAGCTGGCGATCGTGCCTTCGCTGGTCTGTTTACCCGAGCGCTTGTCGGCCCTGGCGATTCCTCTTACCCGGAGCGTCTCGGCCGCCTTGTCCATATCGCCCTTCGTCTCCTCCAGCGCCTTCTTTGCTTCCATCATTCCCGCACCGGTGCGCTGGCGGAGACTCATTACGTCCTTTGCTGTGAACATCTCTATTGATCCGTAGTTGTGGTTCTCGGTGGTACTTATAGAAACGCCGCCGGCTGTAGGCCGGCGGCGGGTCTGCCCGCAGGCAGGTGGAAATTAACTCTCCGGGTTTCCGGCGTTAGCTCCTGACTCTCCCGCTCCATCCGACGCATCACCGCTATCCGGCGCTGCTTCGGTTGCCGCTTCACTCTCAGCCCCCGCGTCTCCTTCGGCGCCGGTCTTCAGACGTGCGGCAATTGCTTCCGGCTTCGCTCTCCGGCGGCGTGGACGACGCTTGCGCTTCCGATCGCCTTCACCTTCGGGCTCCGCCCCACGGTCGGAGCTGTACGTGTACGATTCCGACTCTTCAGCTTCTTCGCGCACAGGTGCTTCACGCCGCGCTTCGATGATTGCATCAGCGATTGCGTGTGTGACGAGCTCTACTGACTTGATCGCGTCGTCGTTGCCCGCAATTGGAACGGTGATCAGGTCCGGGTCAGCGTTTGTGTCAACAAGGGCGATGATAGGGATGCCAAGCTTGTTCGCTTCGGCGACCGCGATCCGCTCCTTCTTGGAGTCGATCACGAACATCAGCCCTGGAAGGCGGCTCAGGTTCTTGATTCCGGAAAGGTTCTTCGAAAGCTTGTCGCGCTGGCGGCTCATCATGAGCTGCTCTTTCTTCGTGTAATTCTCGAAGTCTCCGCCCGCCTCACTGCCTGCCTCGAGCTCCTTGAGCTTCCGGACCTGCTTCTTCACCGTCTGAAAGTTGGTGAGCAGCCCGCCAAGCCACCGCTCGGTGATGTGCATCGCGCCCGCGCGCTCCGCCTCATCCTTCACGATGTTGACCAGCTGCCGCTTCGTGCAGACGAAGAGAACGCTCTCTCCGCGAAGGATGACGTTGCGGGCCAGGGTCTTCGCGACCTCCAGCTGACGCAGAGTCTTCTGAAGATCGATGATGTGGATACCGTTGCGCTCCGCGAAAATGAAGCGGCGCATCTTCGGGTTCCAGCGTCGGGTCTGGTGGCCGAAGTGGACTCCGGCGGCTAGCAGCTGATCGAGATTGGGCTCAGACATTCAGTAAGGGATCCTTTAACGCTTGGAGAACTGGAACTTCTTGCGTGCCTTGGGACGGCCGGGCTTCTTCCGCTCGACGGCGCGTGCATCGCGGGTGAGAAGTCCGAGGTCGCGCAGCTTGCGGCGGTGGGTCTCATCGAGCTTCACGAGTGCGCGTGCTACAGCGAGGCGAAGAGCACCGGCCTGGCCGGTGAGTCCGCCACCTTCAACGCGAGCCATGATGTCGAATCGGCCGAGGGTGTCAGTCGCTGTGAACGGCTGCTGTATCGCGGCAACGTGCGCGGATCGCGGGAAATAATCGCCGAGGGTGCGCCCGTTCACCTGCCATTTGCCGGAACCGGCCTTCAGGTAGAGACGGCAGACCGCTTCCTTGCGGCGTCCAATCGTGTGCGTGGTGGGACTTTCAGCCATTACTTCGTCTCACTCTTCTTGTTTAGGTCGAGCACCTTCGGCTGCTGCGCAGCGTGTGAGTGCTTGTCTGTCGCGAAAACGCGCAGCTTTCGCCGGAGCGACTGACGGCCCAGGGCCGTCTTCGGCAGCATGCCGTATACCGCCTTCTCGATGATCCGCTCGGGATGTTTCTCGAGCATGTGGGCGTACGGCGTGAATCTCTCGTGGCCCATGTAGCCGGTGTGGTGGAAGTAGCGCTTCTGCTCACCCTTCCGGCCCGTGATGCGCACCTTCGCGGCATTGATCACGATCACATTGTCCCCCGTATCCATGTGCGGGGTGTACATCGGCTTATGCTTTCCGCGGATGATTCTGGCAACCTCCGCCGCGAGGCGGCCGAGAACCATTCCATCCGCGTCGACGACGTACCAGTCGTGCTTGATGTCGGCCGGAGTTGCGCTGTATGTCTTCATAGAAAAAAGGGAAGTCTGATCGTGCCTGTAGCCCGCACCGTTTCGATCGGAGTGCCAGCAGATTCGGGGTGCCGGCAGATACAGGTATCGAGGATTTGGAACAGCCTGTAAACCTACGAATCCCACAAGCTTAAGTCAACGGACGAGTGCCGGCCGTGTCCAGCACGGATAGAAATGTCCCCGCTATTACACGGATAGAAATGTCACCCCGGCGGGGGTTGAATTTGCAGGTCTCGTTTTGCCTTCATTGCTTCAGCCACTTCCATCCCGGCGCGAAGTCGCCACGGATGATTCTTCCGGGGTCGTTGCGCTTCGCTCCATGGTGCTCGCCCGCGTAATTCGCCGGCTACGCATGGTGCAGCGATGTGCTCTGTTGAAGGAAGCAGGTATTCAGCTCCCTCTCTCGATCTGTATACCACCCTCAAGCATCCATCTTCGCTCGTCCGTACGAACACCGAGGCCCTATCCGGCATGTCGCGCCTCAGCTTGAGAGAGAAGAGCCTCGACTTGTACGAGATCACTCCGTCCAGGCTCACTCGGCGCTTCTCCTCATGACACCACGTGTCGGACGTATCCAGTGATCTTCGAAGCGGTAGATGGTAATCGGTCGAGCTCCGCGGCCGGCGCGCAAAGCGGGCATTATGAGCTCGCAGGTAGATGGTCTCGAGATACTCGTTCACTTCAGCATGCGTCGAGATGCCCTTGAGCCTGAGCTTCTTGATCAAACGATCCTGATTTGTTCCGTGACTCCGCTCGACCCGCCCTTTCGCCTGGGGCGAAGAAGCCTGAATAAGCTCGATCCCGAGCCTCGCGCAGACGCGACCGAATTGAGTCGCTTCAATCGGCTGAGAGGGACAAGGCGAGCGATAAAGTGTCTTCCAGTCGGTGTAGAGCGCTCTTGGCACACCATACTTCGCGATCCACCGTTTCAGCACCTTGATTGAATCCCAGAACGTTTCCTCTTCGCCAAGCCACCCCATCATCGTGCTCGTGGCGTCGTCGGTCATCGTCATCAGGCAACCCACCGGCCCACGACCCTCAAGCCAGTCATGAAAGCTGCCGTCGAGCTGCACCATCTCCCCGAAATGTTCCTTTCGATCACGGCGCCTCCGGTGAGGCTTTCTCTTCCGCCGCCGCGACCACAGACCCTCGGCGCGCATCCAGTCGGTCAACGTGGAGACCGGAACAAACATCCCCTCGTCCTCAGCCAGGTGCTCGCTCAAAAGCGTCGGTCCAAATCGCTGGCCCGGACCCACCTCAGCACAGCCGGCATAACGCTCACGAATGAGTTTAATCACTCGCTCCCGCTCCGCGGCGGGACGAGTGTGATTGGAGCGGCGCCCGTAATTCCCGTGCACCAGCCCTTTGGCTCCACTTTGCCGAAACCGCCGAGTGAGTCGTTTTATTTGCCGTGCCCCCAGACACAACAACTCACCAGCCTCACGCGTCTCAAGCTCGCCGTTAATAACGCGTCTGATTACAAGCACTCTCACTAGATCCCGATCGCTCAAGGCCACTCTCTCCAAGATCCCTCCTCGCCAGAGGGATCATCTTGAAGGGTGACATTTCTATCCGCGAATCAAGGGGACATTATCATCCGTGTTCAACACTCAAGGGGTTGCGACTCAAGACCCCCGATCGCCCCCGCTCAGAGGGTCGGTGCGCTGACGGGTTTGGCGGCCTTGTGAAGAAGGCCCGCGGCAGCGAGCGACTGCATCATCGAGACAAGCGCGACGATCAACCCGCCGCTCCCGAGGATAAGCATCTCCCCTGTGGCGCCAAACAGGGCAAGAAACAGCATCGACACGATCACCGCCGCCAGGATCGCGCGTGAAAGCCCCGAAAAGCGCGGGCGGATTCGGAACCTCACCAGCTGACGCCCCGCACCATGCTCCTCGATCGCCATGAGAGTACGCGCGCGCCCAGCGATTCCACCAAGAATCTCGAGATCCCAGTCGTCGAAATCCCCACCCCGAACCGTCTTCGCTCCCAACAGATGAAGCCTTGCCTCGAGCGCCTCGAGACGCGCCTCCTTCGAAAGCCACGTCTCATGCCAGAACGAAGCGCTCCTGAATCCGGTCAGTGACAGCGAGACGAACTTGAAGCGCCATGGACTGAGACCCTCGACTATTCTCCCCCGCAGCCGCGTCAGTGGCTGTAAATAGTGGAGCGCTGCAATGGTGACTCTCGCGCGCAACCTTTCGCGACCCGTCAGCCGGTCGGTCGGAATACGCGCTTCCGAGGCCCCCCGGACCGATTGCGCAATCTGTGCGACCACTGCGGGGACAAGAGCAAAGAGGGCAAAGAAGAACCCCGGCCAGACAAATCCCAGCGCCGACGTGAGCGTAAGGAGCGCGACAACGAGATGCCACTCCGGCATCATCGGCAGGGCGGTCATCAGGCCGCTGCGACCCTCGTATATCGACTGGAAAGGCGCAGTTCCCCAGGTTCCCTGATAAACCGCAGGCTTCGGTTGAAAAACGGGAGCCGCCCTTCCCGTTCCATATATTCGACCGCCCCACCTGACGTGTCCGGCCGAATTGAACTTCGTCGGCCACTTCGCCTCGAGCATCGCTTCGGCGCGTCCGTAATTGAATTGCTGCCGGAGGTACGCCGAGACGCTATTGCGGCGATGATGCCAGACTACCGCGGCGGGGCTGAATCCCAGTGTTCCCCCGCCCTGCTGGATACGCCAGCAAACGTCGACATCGTCGCCCGCAATACGGAACGTGCGGTCGAACCCCCCTACCCGCTCGAGCGCCGACTTCCGGAAGGCCATGTTGCACCCGGGTATATGCTCGGCAAGATCGTCGGCGAGGAGAACATGGTTTGGACCGCCAGGCGAATGCGCCACGCAGAGCGCCCAGAAATCATCGTCGGGCGGGGGCAGATTCGGCCCTCCGATTCCCGCATGCTTCGTCGTAAGAAATGACCACGCGAGGTACTTGAGCCAATGCGTATCCGGATACGCGTCATCGTCGAGATATGCCACGATCTCACCGTCGGCATGCTGCAATCCGAGATTACGGGCCCGGCTCAGTCCGCCGTTTTCGACGTGCACCACCTTGAAGTCGAACTCGGACAGAATGGACATCGTGTTGTCAGTCGAGCCATCACACACGAAGATGCATTCATAGTCGGGGTAATCGAGCCTCCGGACCGCCTCGCACGTTTCCCTGATGTAGCGAGCGCCATTGTAGGTGCAGACGACTACCGAGATCTTCGGCCATGGGACGTCATCCGGAAACGGCAGCGCACTGAACGCTCTCCCGACCCTTTCGAGCGCGGGCTTCGGACGCCGTTCGCGATCGGTCAGACCAAACGCCCACCCCTCGATATCGTGACCGCCCCGATACCATTCATCGGTCCACGCGAACACGCACACCCCGGCACAACCGCCGGCGAACGCACGCTGGATTTGCCAGTCGAGACAGGACGCCTGCTTCTCCACACCGTTTCGCTCACTGTCCAGCCCGAGCTCTCCGAGAATGACGGGCTTGTCCTCGGCAAGATTGTGCAGACGGGCGACGTAGGCGGAAAGGCTCTTCGGCTCTTCCAGATAGACATTGAAGCAGAAGAAGTCGAGAAACGGCAGCTGGAGATATTCGGTCGTCGGATAATTGACGTAAGTGACGAGCGCCGTCGGATCTTCCGTCTTCGCGGCATCGTAGAGCCGGCGGATGAAGCGTTCCATCCTGCGCGCGCCGTACCATCGCACGATCGACGCAGGGATCTCATTCCCCACAGTGTACCCGAGCACCGCAGGGTGGCCGACGCCAGTCCTGACGGTGTCACGCACCGTTTTGAGGATGCCCCGCTTCGTTTCCGGATCATCGAGAAACGTGATGTGCTGCGGCCATGCAATCCCGATGAGAAGCCGGAGTCCGTGGCGCTGCGCGCAGTCCAGCACCCACACCGGAACGCCGGTGTATGTACGGACAGTATTGATCCCCGACGCGGCCATTGCAGCAAAGTCACGCTCGACCTCAGCCGCTGTCTTATACTCGCATCCGTCGAGCCCGGGCCGGAATGGACCGTACGTTACTCCGCGAACGAAATACTTCTCCCCTCCGGTATACAGGAACTTTCCCCGCGCAACGGCACGAGACTCGGTTCTGACAATGGGCCTGACCGGTGCTCCGCGGACGGATGGCTGATACGCGGCGGGACGACTGGGCGGAATCGTCGACGGGCTCGGTGGCGCGACCCGAAATGGTGCCGGCGCTTCCGGAGCACCAGCAACTGCACCGTCAGTGGGGGACATCACTCCTCTTAGCGGGAAGTTGCCGTTCGTTCGCTGTAAGCTGCCGTTCGTTTGCGGTGTTTTGCCGCGTGTTTTACAAACGGCCGCTTATAGTGCGACGGACGAGGTCATGAGTCAAGCCCGATAATCAGGCTTTTTGTGACCTCCGATATCGCTGCGCGAGGGTCCGGAGCAGCCGTGATGGCGCGGCCAAGGACGATATAGGTCGCGCCAGCGGCGGCCGCCTTCGCCGGGGTCGCAATCCTTGCCTGGTCGCCCGGACCGTCACCGGGGAGGCGAATTCCGGGAACCAGGAGCTTCAACGCCTCCCCGTGCCGCCTATGAACCGCTTCCGCCTCCTGGCCGCTGCAGACGATTCCATGCACCCCGGCCGAGCGTGCCAACTCGGCCAGTCGCAGCACCTCGTGCTCGACGTCGAGGCGGTCCCTGCCCCAGACTTCGCCAAGCATCGCATCGTCGAGTGAAGTAAGGACCGTGACGGCGAGCACGCCACATGTCGAACCTCCCGCCTCAAC
>DATAIM010000379.1:0-3078 GCA_036262655.1 Gemmatimonadaceae bacterium
AGCGGTTCGAGCGTGAGTGGAAGCCCGAATGGAACGCGCGCCTTCGGGAGTTGTCGATGAGCCGGCACCAGATTGTCACTCTGGCGTCGATTGTCGAGAAGGAGGCGAAGCGGGGGGCCGAGCGTCCCGTGATTGCCGGAGTGTACATGAACCGGCTCCAGAAGAAGATGCTGCTCCAGGCGGATCCAACGGTGCAGTTTGCGCGCGGTAAGCACACGCCCCGCCTTCTTTTGAAGGATCTCGAGATCGAGTCGCCATACAACACCTACAAGTATCCCGGGCTTCCTCCCGGCCCGATCGCCTCGCCGGGCGGCGCCAGTCTCATGGCCGCCTTGTTCCCCGCGAGTGTTCCGTATCTCTATTTCGTCGCGGCACCTGACGGGCACCACGAGTTCAGGCGCACTCTCGCTGAGCATGAAGCTGCAGTCAGGGCGGTCCGGACGATGAAGCCGCTCACTACGGTTGCACCGCAATAAATGGATCGCTCCGTCATACGGCTCATGGCGATCACCGATGACGTGCGCGACGGACAAGCGGGGCTGCTTGCCCGTGCGTCTGCGATCGCGGAGGGCGGGGCCACCTCGATTCAGCTGCGATTGAAGGATGTTGCGGCGCGGGATCTGGTGACGCTTGCCCGGGAGCTTGTCCAGTCGTTGCGCATTCCCGTGATTGTAAATGACCGCGCGGACGTCGCAATCGCTGCAGGCGCGGCGGGCGTCCACCTTGGCGCCGATGATGTGCCGCCAAAGGCGGTCCGTTCGTTCGCTCCGGCGGGATTCATCATCGGTGCTTCGGTGGGGTGGGATGATGAGATCGCGAATGCCGCGGGGGCGGATTATGTGGGTATCGGTCCCGTGTTCGGGACGGGGTCGAAGAAGGATGCCGGACGTGCGATCGGCGTTGCGGAATTTTCACGTCTCGCAGTCGCGACTGGGCTTCCCGCTGTGGCCGTGGGTGGAATAACCGCCGAGAATGCGAGACTGCTAATCGACGAAGGCGCGGCGGGAGTCGCCGCCATTGCTTCGCTTTTTGGCGCTAGCGATCCGCGGTCTGCTGCAAGGGAGTTGTCGTCCTCCATCGGAACGTGATATCGGGGGCGTCCTTCGTTTCGGGCCGCCCTTTGCGCTTGCCGCCTCGGCGCCTGGGAGCGAGCGCCTTTTTCATCTTTTCGCACACCTCCTCGAGTACCGGCTCACTGACGAATAAGTCGACCAGATCCGGATCGAACTGCGTCCCCCGCGCGGCAGAGAGAACCTCTACTGCTTTCCTGGCCGACTGGGGGCCGTGGTATGGCCTCGAGTGAGTCACAGCGTCGAACGTGTCGGCAATTGCGACGATTCGCGCGGCTAGCGGGATGTGCCGGGCGCGAAGTCCCCGCGGGTAACCGCTTCCATCCCAGCGCTCGTGGTGGGCCATGACGCCAGCCGGCAGATCAGGATAAAAGGAGGCGAGTGGATCCAGTACGGTGGCGCCAAGTCGCGGGTGTGTCTTGATGGCGCGACGCTCGTGCGGCGCGAGCTTCGTCGACTGATTCACAATGTCGATCAACGCTCCGTCGATTTTTCCGATGTCGTGGAACAGCGCCACCCGCTCCACACTGCGCTGCTGATGCTCCTCGCAGTCCGCCGCTTTGGCGAGGATCAATGAGTAGGCGGCAACGCGTCGAACGTGGGCGCCAGTCTCCGGGTTGTTGGCGTCGATGGCGTTGAGTAGCGTCTCGAGGGTTGCGGCTCCGAGCCGCTCGATGGCGATGCGCGCACGACGCTCACGGATATACAGAACCCCGGCCGTTGCGCCGACGATAATGGGAGCGTAGCGAAGCATGTGCCGTCCATCAAGGCAAGAAGTGTACGCCATCCCCATCCCGAAGACCGGGTAGCCCGAAGGTTTACATTCAGGCCATGCAGAACATCGCGAGAGTTACCACGAAAGGTTTGCGCCGGTGGGAATCGGGGCATCCCTGGGTTTACCGGAGTGACGTAGCGGATCGCCCGGCATCGGCGGCAGGCGTCGTCCTTGTTCAGGACAGCCGGAATCGGCCGCTTGGATGGGCGTTATGGAGCCCAAAGTCGGAGATCTCGCTTCGCTTCATCGAGATGAACACGGAGCTTTCGCTCGATCAGGAGTGGTGGCGCGGCCGAATCGGGCGCACGCTCAGCCGGCGGGTGGGTCTCGAAAGCGTGACGAACGCGTACCGGGTGGTTCATGGTGAAGCGGACGGCATTCCGTCTCTTGTCGTCGACCGCTACGACAGGTGGTGCGTAGTGCAGCTTATGAGCGCTGGTCTCGAGGCGTTTCGGCCGCAAATCGTCGATGCGGTTGTGCACGTCCTCCGCGTAGACGGAATACTGGCGCGCAACGATGCGGCGCTCCGCGGAAAGGAGGGACTCGCGCGCGAGACCGTAGTGCTTCACGGCGATGTGCCCCGCGAGATCGAGATCGACGAGTACGGGATCCGGTACATGGCCGCTCCCTTTACCGGACAGAAGACGGGTGCCTTTCTCGACCAGCGGGAGAACAGGAAGCTGGCCGGCGACGTCTCGCACGGGATCGCGCTCGATTGTTTCAGCTATCACGGCTCGTTTGCGCTCCACCTGGCGCGCAATGCTGACCACGTGACCGCGCTGGACTCATCTGCGCAGGCGCTCGAGCGGGCGAAGCAGAATGCAGCTCTCAACGGCATTGGCAACATCGATTTCGTGGAGACGAACGCGTTCGATTTTCTGAAGACGAAAGAGCTGGACGGCGCTCGATTTGATACCATCGTGCTCGACCCGCCGGCGTTTGCAAAAACGCGCAACTCGGTACCGGCTGCACTCCGCGGCTACAAGGAGCTCAACATGCGCGCGATGCGCCTCCTCTCGGCCGGCGGGATGTTGTTTACCGCAAGCTGCAGCTTTCACCTGTCGAAATCTCTTTTCCTCGAGATGCTGGCGGCGGCAGCGGCGGACAGCGGGCGGCGAATCGCGCTCCGCGAGTTTCGTGGGCAGCCGGTGGACCATCCGGAGATTCTCACGATCCCGGAGACGGGCTACATAAAGGGTGCGCTGCTCGAGGCGCTCGATTGAAATCGGTTGC
>DATAIM010000380.1:0-4105 GCA_036262655.1 Gemmatimonadaceae bacterium
GACTCCTCGCATCACGCCTTCGCGTGCCGCGAGTGTGACGCCGCCAAGGTCAACGCCCGTCCGCTCGAATGCGATTGTCCCCACGCCTGTGAGGCCGGCTCCGGTTACGCCAACGCCTCCCCGTTCCGTTCAGGCCACCGCCTCGCAACCGAAGCCCAGCCCCGCGCGGCCAGCGTCCCCGCCACCATTCGTCGCGGGGAAACCTGCATGGGGCTCAACTACCCCTGCGAGTCCGGGGACGAGCTTTTCCGGAACTATGCCTCCGGACACTTCGCCTCAAGCTCATCCGCTGGGCGCCACGCTTCCGCCCCTCCGGCCGACTCCGCGCACACCGTGGCCGCCTGCTGGGTCGACGGGACAATTGGCGACTCCCTCTTCTTCGCGTCAGGCCCCATCAGCCGAGCAGGAGGCTGCCGCTCCCGCGCTTGCGCCGACGACGAGCATCCCGGCCATCTCGGTGCCGCCCGTCACTCCACCCGCCGCGCCGACGCCTCTTACATCGACGTCGCAGCAGCCGCCGGCGGCGGCCCAGCAACCGCCTGGCTCAGCGTCTCCGGCGCCAGGAGAGCGACGACCCATCAATCCGTTCCTCGCTCGGGATCCGGGCCTTCGCGCAAAACGGCTGGCGCGCGCGCTTGTGTCTGACATGGTTGCCTACTATCCCGCTAGGCATGCCGAAGGACTGCAGAACGGAACGCTGAAGGAGCTCTTCCGGGACGAGATCAAAAAAAGCTACGAAGAGTACATCGCGCAGGTGGGGTCTGATTTCGCGCGCTCGACTACGCATTTTCAGGAATCGCTGAACGAAGTTCTCGGCGCCGGCAAGAAGATCTTTTAACGACAGCGTCAGAAAAAGAAATGGCTGAATCGAACGGAGAAAGAAGCCGCGTTCTTGCCAGTGCCGCGGAACGCCTCGCCGAAGTGCGGAGGTATCTTTGACATCGAGTCGAAGCGCGCTGCGCTGGCGTTGAACGAGTCGCGCATGGCCGAGCCCGACTTCTGGAACAGGCAGGAGTCGGCGCAGCAGGTCCTCCAGGAAGTGAAGATGCTTCGCAACTGGATCGATCCATTCGACAGGCTGAACGCCCGAGTCGAAAGTGCGGAAGAGCTCGACCAGCTGCTCCGGGAATCACCGGACGGGGGTATGGAAGCTGATCTCGACGACGAGCTCGAGACCCTCGAGGGAGAGATCGACGCATTCGAGCTGAAGACCCTTCTCCGCGGTCAGGATGACTTCCGGGACGCGCAGGTCGAGATCAGTGCCGGCGCTGGAGGTACTGAAGCTCAGGACTGGGCAGAGATGCTGCTGCGGATGTATACGCGCTGGGCGGAACGAAAGGGATTCGAGATCGAGCTGCTCGACGAAAGCCGGGGTGACGAAGCGGGGATCAAGGGGGCGGTGGTCGAGATCCGCGGCCAGTACGCATTCGGCTTCCTGCGACCGGAGACGGGCGTGCACCGGCTGGTGCGAATCTCTCCATTCGATTCTGCGGCCAGGCGGCACACCAGCTTTGCTTCCGTTTTCGTGTATCCCGTAGTCAATGAGGAGATCAACATCGAGATCCGCGATGAGGATCTTCGCGTCGATGTATACAGGGCATCGGGGGCTGGAGGGCAGCACGTCAACAAGACGAGCTCCGCGGTGCGCATCACACACATCCCGACCAATACCGTCGTTGCGTCGCAGGCGCAGCGATCGCAGTTCAAGAACAAGGCGCAGGCGATGCAGATGCTGAAGAACAAGCTGTATCAGGCCGAGATACAGCGCCGCGAGGAGGAGAAGGCGAAGCTCGACGCGAACAAGCAGGACGTCAGCTTCGGCAGCCAGATCAGGAGTTACGTCTTTCAGCCTTACACGATGGTCAACGACCACCGCACGGAGCTCAAGATTCCCGACGTGCAGAAAGTGATGGATGGCGGCATCGACCCGTTCATCGAAGCGTATCTCAAGTTGTCCGGAGGGAGCAAGTAGCGTGTCCGATGAGTTGAACTTCGTTCTCAAGGCACGACGCGAAAAACTCGACGCGCTTCGCGCGGGCGGCGTCAATCCTTTCGCGTACTCATATTCGCGGACTCATTCGGCGGCTGAGGCAGTCGAACTGCTTACTGAGGTTCCCCCGGGGGGGATATCCGAAGAGGTTGGCCCATCCGTGTCGGTTGCGGGGCGACTGGTCGCGTGGCGCGCGCACGGCAAAACCGTTTTCGCCCACCTCGCTGATTCCAGTGGACGTATCCAGCTGTACTTTCGGAAGGACCAGCTCGGAGAGGATTTGTTCGGAGTGCTCGCGCATTTCGATCTTGGCGATATCGTCGGCGTGACCGGGCCACTGTTCCGCACGCGCACCGGCGAGACGACGGTGCGAGCGGAAAGCTTCGAGCTGCTTGCCAAATCGCTCCGCCCGCTTCCGTTCGGAAAGGAAGAGATCGTTGACGGCCGGACCGTGAGGCACTCGGGCTTCAGCGATCCGGAGCAGCGATACCGGCAGCGTTATGCTGACCTTGCCGTCAACCCCGATGTGCGCTCGCTCTTCGTTGCACGGTCGCGGATGGTTACGGCGATACGATCCTTTCTCGATGCGCTCGATTACGTCGAAGTGGAGACCCCCATTCTCCAGCCGCTCTACGGCGGTGCGACCGCGCGGCCTTTCGAGACGTATCACAACGCGCTCGACATGCCGCTCTTCCTGCGAATTGCCGATGAGCTATACCTCAAGCGGCTCGTCGTCGGTGGGTTCGAGCGTGTATACGAAATCGGACATGATTTCCGGAACGAAGGCATCGACAGGACGCACAACCCCGAGTTCACGATGCTCGAGTTCTACGAGGCGTTCGCGGACTACGAGGTCATGATGGAGAGGGTGGAGTCTCTCCTCGTCAACATCTCAAATTCGCTTCGAGGTGTACGATCGATTGCTGAGAGGGTCCCGGTCCTCAACCCGCCGTTTCCGCGAATCGAGTGGGTCCCCGAGCTGGATCACGCGGCTGGCATGAACGTGATGGATGCTGATGACGCTGCTTTGCGGCACCTCGCCCAGCGCGCCGGTGTGACGAGCGTGGAGACTCTCAGCAGGCCCAAGCTGATCGACGAGATCTTTCAGTCGCTCGTGGAGTCAAGGATTGTTGCGCCGACATTCGTGGTCGATTACCCGCTCGAGCTCTCACCGCTCGCAAAGCCCAAGCGCGGCAATCCTGCGCTGACCGAGCGCTTCGAGCTGTTCGCGAACGGGAAGGAGATGGCAAATGCTTTCAGTGAGCTGAACGATCCGGACGATCAGAGGAGCAGGCTCGAGGGTCAGGCGCGCCTCAAGGCGGCGGGGGATCTCGAGGCATCAGGGGTAGACGAGGATTACCTTCGGGCGATGGAATACGGCATGCCTCCAATGGGCGGCTGTGGAATCGGCATCGACAGGCTTTTCATGTACATGAGTGGTGCGTCGAACGTTCGCGACGTGATACTCTTTCCAACGATGCGGCCAGAGTGAACCGGCTCGAGCTTTCGATCGCCTGGCGCTATCTGCGGAGCCGTCGGGGTTCCCGCCTTCTCTCGCTCATCAGCATTATTGCTATCGGCGGAGTGCTGGTCGGGGTGAGCGCGCTCATTCTCATCATTGGGGTGATGAACGGACTTCAGCGCGACCTGAGGGAAAAAATTCTCGTCGGCAGCCCGGACATTCGAGTGCTGAGCTACGGCGAAGACCTCAAGATCGACGACTGGCAGACGGTGCTCGGCAAAGTGAGGCGCCAGCGCGGAGTGGTTGCTGCTGCTCCCTTCGTTCTCGTCGAAGGAGGGATGAACGCTGGTCACGATTACGCCGGGGCAGTCTACATCGTGGGAATTCCGCCCGCCGCGCGCGGCGCTCCCGAAGTCACGACGATCAGGGAGCATCTGGTTTCAGGCGATTTCCGGTTCGCCTCGACCGACGGACAACAGCGCGGTGTCGTCCTGGGAAAGCTCGTGGCGTCGCGATACAACGCGTGGCCAGGTGACAAGATCAACCTCGTGTCGATCTCGGGCGTGAAGCCCAATGCGGTGACCGGGGGATTCGTTCCGCGCATCTTTCAGTTCGAGGTGACGGGCATCGTCGAGACGGGAATGTACGAGTAT
>DATAIM010000381.1:0-6022 GCA_036262655.1 Gemmatimonadaceae bacterium
CTTCAGCTTCGATTGCTTCTACGTCACGGCGTTTCGTCACGATCTCGGCTTCGCCCTTAGCCGCATTACCGCGCCGGCGTGCACGTTCCGGAAGCCGCTTCAGATAGGAGGATTTCTTTTTTGCCATAGCCGTGCGGGAGGAAAAAAGCGTGCCTCGGACAGCTCTGCCGGCGCCCAATCGCCGCCGCGGCACGGCTGATGAAGTCGAATTGGGCATGGCGAACGACTTGTTATCGCGGCTGAGGGGCGAATCGGCGACTCCCGCTTCGCTCGTGTCAGAGCTGCGGTCGCTCGCGCTCCCCCTGGAGGATTCAACCGATCTCGATCCACTCCTCGATCGAATCGGAGATGCGCGCTACGTACTTCTGGGAGAAGCAACGCACGGCACGTCGGAATTCTACACGTGGCGAACCCGGATCTCCCAGCGGCTGATCGCCGAAAAGGGCTTTTCGTTCATCGCGGTTGAAGGTGACTGGCCGGACTGCTACGCGGTGAACCGTTTTGTGAAAGGTCGTGCCGGAGAATCAGCGGAGCAGGTGCTTCATGCTTTCGCACGCTGGCCTGCGTGGATGTGGGCGAATCGCGAAGTCGTCCAGCTCATAGAGTGGCTGCGCGCGCACAACGATTCTCATCCGGAGCGAGAGCCCACAGGGTTCTACGGTCTGGATGTGTACTCGCTCTGGGATTCGATGGACGCGGTTCTCGAGTATCTGCAGCGCCTGGATCCGGACCTCGCCCGCAACGCGCGGCGAGCGTACGGCTGCTTCGAGCCGTATGCTGAAGACGCGCAGGAGTATGCAAGGGCGACCGCGCTCGTTCCCACGTCGTGCGAGGACGAGGCAGTGAGGATCCTTCACGCGCTTCGATCGAGACGGTCTGAATTCCGGGAAGACGGTCCGGAAGCCTACTTCAATGCGGAGCAGAACGCGCTCGTCGCCCGCAACGCGGAGCTGTACTACCGGACGATGGTGAGAGGCGGCTCGGCCTCATGGAACGTCAGGGACAACCATATGGTCGAGACACTCGAGCGGCTGATGGCGCATCATGGCCCTCGCGCCAAGGCCATCGTATGGGAGCACAACACCCACATCGGAGACGCCCGGTTCACGGACATGGCACGCTCGGGAATGGTGAACGTCGGGCAGCTGGTCAGGCAGGAGCGAGAGCGGGACGGAGTCGTTCTGGTTGGTTTCGGGACCCACCGTGGGACGGTGATCGCATCGCGCGAATGGGGCGCACCGATGGAGCGCATGAACGTTCCTGCCGCCCGTGAAGGGAGCATCGAGGATGCGATGCATCGTGCACAGGAGGGCGATGCGCTGTTCCTGTTCGATCGCTCGAAGGACAGCGACATAGGAGAGCCGAGAGGACACCGCGCTATCGGAGTTGTGTACGACCCGCGTACAGAGCACTGGGGCAATTACGTCCCGACGATTCTAACCGGCCGATACGATGCGTTCCTGTACATCGACGAGACCAAAGGGGTGGACCCGCTTCACATGCCCGTCCGCATGGACGGCGAGGTGCCCGAGACCTACCCCACCGGACAATAAGGACGGAAGAAAAAAACTTCCGGCGCTCTGGTCACCGGCGACCTGTGTGCACATGATAGCGCATGGATGTCGCCGAGACTGAAGCAAAGCTCGCAGCAGGCCCGATCACCGCGTTCGCACTGACCGCCATCGCCCTTCATCTGCTGACGAATCTTTTTTCAGCTTACGGCGTTCATCGCGACGAGTTCCTCTACCTCGCGATGGGACGGCACCTCGACTTGTTCAGGATGGAGTTTCCGCCCGCAATCGCGATCCTTGCCAGAATCTCGATGTTGTTCGGCGATTCGCTTGCAGCAATTCGGATCTTTCCCGCGCTCGCCGCCGGTGCTCTCGTCGCGATGGCCGGGTTGATCGCCGCGCAGATGGGGGGCGGTCGCCGTGCACAGCTTCTCGCTGCCGGCTGTGTTCTGATGAATCCCCTGTTCCTGCGGGCAGGAAATCTGTTCCAGCCGGTAGTGTTCGATCAGCTGACATGGACCGTGGGACTTTACGCCCTCGTTCGACTTGGCCGAACAGCGAACCCCCGCTACTGGATTCTTTATGGCATCGCGGTGGGATTGGGGCTGCTCACCAAATTCAGCGCCCTGTTCTTCGGAACTGCTACACTTGCTGCTCTCATCGTGTCGCGGGAGCGCCGATGGCTCGCCACACCGTGGCCCTGGCTCGCGATGCTTCTCGTATGCGTCATTGGAAGCCCAAGCTGGATCGGGCAGATCCGGCTCGGTTTTCCGGTGCTGCAACAGATGAGCGACCTGCGCGAATCGCAGCTGGAGCGTGTCACAGCAGCCGAATTCCTCATCGGTCAGGCACTACTGGGCCCGGGGTTCCTCATCGCGTGTGTCGGCGTGTACTGGCTGCTGCGCGATCCGCGGGCGCAGGGCTTGAGAGTCGTAGGATGGACCTGCGTGTTCGCCTTCCTGATTCTGCTCGGTCTCAAGGGAAAGCCATACTACCTCGGCCCGATTTATCCGGCGCTGTTTGCCGCGGGGGCGCTGACGCTGGAGCGCCCGCGAGCGGGCTCGACCCTATCGGCATTGCGAATCGCGGCCGCGGCGGTGCTCGTCTCCGCTTACGGCCTCGTATTACTGCCAATAGGAATTCCAATTCTTCCGCCTGAGCGCATGGCGCGGTATACGGAAGCGATCGGCGCCTCCGAGGCAAATCGCACCAATACCGGTGAGCTCGACCGGCTGCCGCAGGATTACGCTGACATGCTCGGGTGGCCTGAGCAGGTCGCGGCGGTGAGCGAGGTTTATCACTCGCTTCCTCCGGCGGAACGCCAGAGGGCGGTGGTGATCGCCGCCAACTACGGTGAGGCCGGTGCGATAGACTTTTACGGTCCGGCGCTGGGACTGCCGCGCGCCGTGAGTACCGCGGGGACCTACTGGTTTTTCGGGCCGGGCCAGAAGCCCGGGGAGGTTGCGGTCACGGTTGGGATTCCGCCGGAGGAGCTGAGGAAGTTTTTTGGCGACGTCCGGCTCGTGCGCAGTTTTACGCACCCATGGTCTGTAGCGGAGGAGCGGAATACGCCGATTGCTGTTGCGTCACACCCGTACAGGACGCTGCAGGAGGTCTGGCCGTCGCAGGGAGGCAACAACTGACTTTCCGGCTAGCCATCGGCTGCATCGTTCGCCCGATTGTCGCCCCCAAGGCGCGGTGCTCCTGAGCGCCCGCGCGACGCGTCCCATCACGACGCCGGTTAACGCGGCCTAGCGGCGCGCGCCTGCCTCACCATCTCCTTTACATCCGCCAGCATTGCCGGCGCATTGTATGGGATCCCATCCTTTATCGTCCATTGCACGCCGCCCGAGTGGACTTCCCTGCCGTTCACGATCTGATCGACTCCCGTCGGGTAGAGAACCTTCAGGTTCTCGAGTGGATTCCCGTCGACGACGATCAGGTCTGCCAGGTATCCGACCTTCACGCGGCCGAGCCGCGATTCCTCACCGAGGATTCTCGCGTTGTTGCTGGTAGCGTGCTGGATAACCTTGATCGGGTTGAAGCCCGCTTCCTGATGCAGCTCCAGCTCGCGAATCAATCCGAATCCGTAGAGCTGGTATATAAACCCGGCGTCGTCACCGGCGCCGATGAGCCCTCCCCGTCGCTCGAACTCCCGCAGCGCATTCATCCAGATCCGGTAGTTCTCCTTCCAGAACGTCTCATCGGTCGACGTCCATCCAAGAAAGTACGACCCGTGATTGCGCGGGTTCGGGCGAAAGTATTCCTCCAGCGTCGGGTGCAGGTAATCCCGAAACCACGGCTGCGTCTGGGCTCGCTGCAGGTCGCGGCTGGCTTCGTAGATATCGAGGGTCGGTACCCACGCGACATTCTTTGCGATCATACCGTCAAGAACTGAGAGCAGCTTTGCCGGGTCGGCCTCACGCCAGAGATGGCCGGCATAACGGAAGCGGTCGACTTCGTTGTTGTAGTTGTAGCCGGGAGGAAAGCCCTGCACTCCGTCGAGCAGTGCCGCGTCCGGAATCCCATACCAGTGCTCGATGCTCGTCGTGCCAAGGCGAATGTCGTCCCACGCGGTCGTCTCCTCGACGCCGACATGGTGCGCGATACGAAGACCCGCCTTGTGCGCTTCATCTTCCATCGCTGTCATTACGTCGCGATCCGTTCCGAGCAGCTTGATTCCATCCGCGCCCATAGCCTTCAGATCGCGCACTCGCTGACGTGCCGCTTCGACCGTTTTCGGGACCGGCGGGTTCGAGAACCGCGCGTAAACAAAAATCCGCGGTGAAGCGAGCTCTCCCCGTTCAGCGCGCTCCCTCAGGTCGATGAGCTTCCGTGTATCGTCGAAGCCGACCTCGCGAACGGTCGTTATGCCGCAGGCAAGCCATATCTTGAGCTCGTAATCCAGTGGCTGGGGAATCCCCCCGCGCTCGTCCTGAACGTGCGCGTGCGCATTGATGAGTCCCGGCAGAACGTACCGGCCGGTGGCATCGATCTCGGTGTCCCCCGCGGGACGCTTCGCCCTGCCGCCAGCAACAGCAACAGGATCCAGATACACGATGCTCTCGATCCTGTTGCCTCTGACCACAATGTCGGCGGGACCGCGGGCAGGCGTCCCCGCCCCATCTACGATCGTGGCGTTCCGGATGACGAGACTCGCGGCGCGCCTGCCCGAAATGGCAGGGGAAGATCCCTGGGCAAGTGTGACCGATGACACCGCCAGCATTCCGAGCAGTGCGACGACCGATTTCCTCACTCTCTCTTCTCCATATGAGCTTGAGGACAACTTATCGCGTGTGGCTCGGACTTTCGAGCTTGTCCATTCGGTTCGAGCGGTTCGTCGAGCGATGCGCAAAGCAAAAGGGCCCGGACCTGAGTCCGGACCCCCCGCTCCACCATTCTCTCGAAGTTTATCTGTCGAGCTTGAACACGAACGCCTGCTGCACCACCTGCGACACGTTCGTCTTGCCGATCTGCGCCGGACGGAACCGCATTCTTCCGAGCGCGCTCTTCACTGCCTGCGTGAAAGCTGAATTCGTCGAGCTCAGCACCTTGAACGTGCCGGTCTCGACACGCCCGTTCTCGTTCACGACGAACTCCGCGAGGACTTCACCCGTTACGCCGGACGAGCGCATGCTTTCGGGATATTCGACGTTCGTGCCGGATATGGGGCTCACCTGCCGCTCGACCTCGAACTCCGCATAGTTCTTGTTCGTGTCTACGCCACCGGCGGCGCCTTCCTTGGTGCCATTGCTGCCTTCAACGCCAGTCGAGCTTCCACCAGCGACGCCCTTGCCGCTGAAGTCGGCTTCATTCGTGACCTTCGCGGACAGGTCGATGTCGGGAATCCTGGTCGGGACGGCAATCGGCGCCTCGAGAACCTTGAAGCCCTTCGGCGGGGCTATCTCGGCCTTCGGCGCAGGCGGCAGCGGCGCCACTTTCGGCGCGGGCTTCGGGGTCTCCTTCTTCACCTTCGGCGGCGGAGGAGGCTCCTTCTTCTTGACCTCTGGCGGCGGAGGCTCGGCCTTCTTCATCCGGACAAAGTTCACCTTCTGCTCGCGATTCTCCTTCTCTTCACGCACACCTGCCTGGGCGGTCGCAAAAACAGCGAGAAGGACGATCGTCGAATGCAGCACGACACTGGCTATGGTTCCCCCCGGGGATCGCTTTTTTCGGGGTTTCGATTCGAGAAGTGTGTTCAACATTGCGGTGCGGCTCCTTTGAAAAAAACAACACCGTACGAATAGGCAAACACCCTGCCAGAAATCGCTTTTTTCGAGCAGAAAATGCACTTGACAAACGCTCTTTTTCGATCGTCGATCGTCTACTATGAATAAGGCGTTTGAACGTGAAAAACCGGCGATTGGAACACCCGCGGCCCTGCCGTGTCCTCACCAGCCATACCGTTTCACACCGATGCCCTTAGACCGATGAAACACTTCTCCAGATCGACGTCCGCCGTCATATGCGCCATCGCCATTTCGGTATCCGCATGCTCCGACGTCTCGGAT
>DATAIM010000382.1:0-4948 GCA_036262655.1 Gemmatimonadaceae bacterium
ATGTCCTCGAACTGTTTGAGGAGGGCGCGCTGCGTCCTCACGGCGTCCTCGACGTTGCCGCGGACATCCTTCGATGCATCGAGCTCCGGGACCTGGGAGAGAAATCCGATCTTCGTCCCCTCGTGAGGCCATGCTTCACCCTGGAAGTCATGGTCGACGCCGGCCATGATCTTGAGCAAAGTCGACTTCCCTGCCCCGTTCGAGCCCAGAACGCCGATCTTTGCACCAGGGTAAAATGAGAGCCAGATACCACGCAGAATCTCCCGCGAAGGGGGGACGACTTTGCGCAGATCCTTCATTACATAGATGAATTGCGGTGCCACGTGCTTTCCTCTCGGTTCCGGTCGCCTGACGAGACCGCCTGTGTGGTGTCAAAACTAACGAGCCGGAAACGCGGAGCTGGTTACTCTTCCCTATACTGTGAACGCGTCACCACTTGGCCTTCCAGGTTCCGACAATCGTGAGCCCCTGATCCTTCCATGTCACCTGCCCCTGCGAGATGCGCTGGCCGTCCGGTGTTCCCGTGTAGGTCGCGCGCATTGTCGGCGTTGGGCCGGCGTAATCGGCACGCTCGAAAGCGACCATAGGGAAGTGCATAGCGGTCGAATAAAGACGGTAATACCTGTGACCAACCGAGCGGCTCCGGTAGTCTAACTCATATGGGGCCCCTGGACGATCGCCCTGATGCGAGCATCGTTGCGGCAGTCCTCACTGGCAACGCTCATGCTTACGGGATTCTGGTGACCCGCTACCGCGACACCTACACGCGGTTCGCGGCACGCATGCTCGGCAGCCTGGAGGATGCCGACGACGCGCTTCAGCTTGCCTTCGTTCGTGCGTACCGGAACCTGGATCAGTGCCGCGACCCCGATCGATTCGGCTCATGGCTCTATCAGATAGTCGTAAATGAGTGCCGCACATTCGGCGCGCGACGTGCGCGACGCGAGCGGCACATGGTGCGCGACGACACGAAGATGGAAAACGCGTCGACCGATCATCCGTCAGCCGATGCTGCACTGCGCGATGAGATTCAGTATGCGCTCGACCGGCTCGAGCCCGGACAGCGCGAAGCATTTCTGCTCCGGTACATTGAAGGACTTCGATACGAAGAGATGGCGGAGATCACTGGCGTGGGAATATCGGCTCTCAAGATGAGGGTCAAGCGCGCAACCGAGCGGCTGCGTGGACTTCTTGCAGGAGTTGTAACATGAACGACTGGAACGACGAGCCGTACCGCCCGGGGATGGAGAACATTGTCCGGCGCCTGCGCCGGGACATTCGTCTTGGCGACACGTTCGAAGTGCGCGTGATGGCCGCTGTTCACGCCGAAGCGCTGGCTCGACTCGACTCGCAGCACGCAGGCCGCGGCCTCGTCGAACGGGGGAGCATAACATGGTGGCGCAGGCGATATTCGATCCGGTTCACTCCCCTCGGAGGCCTTGCCATGGCCGCATCCGTTTTTGGAATGATTTTCCTCGGAGGCAGGGTGATGTCCGGATCGCTCAGCAGTACTGCCGGTTCTTCCGTGTTACCGCCACCCGCCATTGCGACTCCAGCCAGTACACACGAGGTTCACTTCATCCTCGTTGACCGCTCGGCACAGAAGGTATCGCTCGTCGGTGATTTCAACGGTTGGTCGAGGACGGCCACCCCACTCACGCGTTCTGCAAATGGCGCCGCCTGGACCACCTCGATTCCACTTGGAGATGGAAGATACGAGTACGCGTTCATAGTGTCGGACACAGCGGGCGAGCGTTGGGTCGCAGATCCTTTTGCGAGCACCGTCAAGGACGAGTTCGGTACTGAAAGCTCCATTGTCAGGGTCGAAAGAGCGGACGCCGCGGCATCTAGCTCCTGATCAAGTCGATGCCCAAGACGACTATCGTCACACCGACAAGCCCCACATCGTGGTGGAGCCTCGTGTTCGCCGCGTGGATCTCGTTCGGGGCTGCGGCTTTCTCGCAACAGACCGGAGCGTCGATCGATGCCGGCGCTCTCAACATGCGTTATGCCGATTCCATCACGTCGAATGCGATTGCAATCACCCCATCGGCGTGGACCGAATCCAGGATGAGCTCATTCAGAGCCACCGGTACTTTCTCTGAATTCAAGAGCGGTGGCTGGTCGGCGCAGGGCAGCGGAACCGTCTCACTGATCACACCACGGGTTGGTTTCGTTCTGGGCGAGATAGAAGGAAATGCAGGCGGCAGCGCTCACGATGATGGCTCGCGTACTGGACAGCTGATGGCAACTGGACGAGCCCATCTGGCTGCCGCGAATCGCGGTATCTGGCTTGGAGCCGGCGCCGGCAGTGCATGGGACGGTACGACATGGCGCAAGGTTCGCCAGGCCGAAGCCGCAGGATGGCTGCGATTCGAAGCCACCACCGCACTCGCGTTTGTGAACCCGGTGCTCCTGGAAGACTCGATCCGATACACCGACACGCAGATTGCTGGTGTCATCAACTTTCGCCAACTCGACCTGAGCGCATCAGCTGGCTTCCGCAGTGGGCGCCGACTCGCTGCACTCGGCGGAACCGCACGGTCCTGGGGCAGTTTGAACGTCACAGGATGGTTCTCGTCCCGATTCGCAATGGTCGCGAGCGCAGGAACTTATCCCGTGGATCCCACGCAGGGATACCCCGGAGGACGGTTCGTCGCGCTCGGTGTTCGGCTTGGCTCGAGACGCTCTCAGCCATACTCCTCCGATCTGTACAACCCTCATCCGGGCCTCGCCCTTGTGAATCCGCTAGAGGCTTCGCGCTTCGACATCCGGCCGTCGACAGCTGACGCTCGAGAGATTCGCGTGTATGAACCTTCTGCACGCAGCGTTGAGATCATGGGCGACTTCAACGACTGGCGTCCGGTTCAGCTCAGTCGCGCTGAATCTGGGTGGTGGAGTATTGCGTTACCCGTCTCCAAGGGAATCCATGAGATAAACGTCCGCGTGGACGGTGGTCTCTGGGTCGTTCCTTTGGGATTGCCCGCCAAATCGGACGAATTTGGAGGGAAAGTCGGAATCATGGTGGTCCGATGACTTCGCTCGATAGATGGGTTGTGACCAGACTGGTCGATGCTGGAGTCTCCTTATTCGTAAGGGCGGACTTACGCCTTTCCTTGCTACCCGATTACCCCGAGGTGCACAACTATGCGTTCACAAATTCTTGCCGCCCTTGGTGCTGGCTTCCTGTTTGTCGGATCCGCTGGTGCGCAGACGCCCCCCAACGATCCATCCGAGCGTTTGCGGGAAGTCCTCCCAGCTGATGTCGCAGACAAGATTCTCGCGACTATAGCGGTGGCGCGGGCACACGAGCTCCCGGCGCAGGCACTCGAGCAGCGCGCACTCAAGTTTGCTGCGAAAGGTGTCGAGCCGAAACTGATTGCCAGATCCATAACGGCGCAGGCAGTCCGGATGGGCAAGACAAAGGACGCCCTGAGCAAATCGCTCAAGCGCAAACCGGCTGATGATGAGATCGAAGCCGGAGCCGAGGCCATTCGGCAGGGCGTCGACGGGGTTGCTGTGAGCGAGCTCGCGAAGAGTGCTCCTTCCGGCCGCTCGCTTGCGGTGCCTCTCTTCGTGATCGGGAATCTCGTCGATCGAGGCCTCCCATCCGATGAGGCATTGTCCAGGGTGGTCGCACGCCTTCAGGCGCGTGCATCGGATCGCGAGATCGAAACACTGTCCGGCAATCGGCTCGCTGAGGGGGATAAGAGTCGTCCGACGACTCCGGGAAACCCGGCAACTCCCGCGAAGCCGCCTGGTGTGGGCGGCGGAACTGCAGCCCCCACAAAGGCAGGTCCCCCTGCCGGTGTTCCGGCAAATGGTGGAAAGGGAGCTAGCCCCACTACTCCTCCCGCGAGGGGAAAGAAGTAAAGATAAAGAGTTTTCAAGGCGCCGCGAGTTTCCTCGCGGCGCTTTTCTTTTGACCTAGCCGGTCGTCCGTTCGCATATTCCGCAGTCACCGTCAACGAGCCCTCCTTGACTTCCGACCTGCAGACTCAGCTCCAGGAAATCCTCGGCCGCGCATATCACATCGACCGCGAGCTCGGCGGTGGTGGAATGTCGCGGGTTTTTGTCGCGACCGAGCTGGAGCTCGACAGGAAGGTGGTCGTCAAGGTTCTCCCGCCCGACTTGGCGGCCGAGATAAACAGCGACCGCTTTCGCAGGGAGATTCAGCTGGCTGCGCGGCTCCAGCATCCGCACATCGTGCCGTTGCTCGCAGCCGGCGCAAGAGGATCGCTTCTCTACTACACGATGCCGTTCATCGAGGGCGAGAATCTCCGGGCACGCCTCACGCGCATGCGCGAGCTTCCAGTTCCGGAAGCAACGAAGATCATCCGCGAGATCGCCGACGCGTTGAGCTACGCTCACTCACAGGGCGTTGTTCATCGCGACATCAAGCCGGAAAACATCCTGCTGTCGGGCGGCCATGCGCTGGTCACTGATTTCGGAGTTTCCAAAGCAGTCAGCAGCGCGACGGCCGAGACGCCGACAGGCCGGACACTGACGTCGGTCGGCATGGCGCTGGGTACTCCCGCGTACATGGCCCCCGAGCAGGCAGCCGCTGATCCACAGGTCGACCATCGGGCCGATATTTATGCGCTCGGAATTCTCGCTTACGAGCTGCTCACCGGCTTCACGCCTTTCAGTGGACAGAACCAGCAACAGATTCTGGCCGCGCACATTGCGACGGCGCCACGGTCGATTATCGAGTATCGTCCGCAGATCGCACGGGGACTGGCAGACGCGATCATGCGCTGTCTCGAGAAGCGCGCAGCGGATAGATGGCAATCAGCCCGCGAGCTGCACGACGCGCTCGAGTCATACGCCTTCACGACGGGCGCAACAGGATCGGCTGCTGCGGCGCACAAGCCATTCAAGTGGACCCCGCAGCGAATCGCCGTCGCTGCTGGTGTGCTCGGCCTCGTCACCACTGCACTTGTCGCCA
>DATAIM010000383.1:0-2129 GCA_036262655.1 Gemmatimonadaceae bacterium
AAGTTCGCAAAGCCATCGTCGAAAGTGAGTGCGACGGCATGAGTGGCCGCCGGGACAGCTGCAAGCGAGCTCAGCGGAACGATTCTCACGCCGGCAGACAGGAGGGCGTCGAGCTGCGCCCCCAGCTGGGCACGTGTGACAGAGATAACCGAACCGTTCTCATCAATTGAATGATAGGTGAGAATGGCCTTCACATGACTCTCCCTGCCGCCGAACGGAGTGAACCGAGAGCGGCATGCGCGCCGCGCTCCCACGTGAGGAGGCTGGCGCGACCAAGAGCAGTGGAAGCGAGTGATTCGCGCGACGAGGTCTCGCTTGCGAGGTGCTCCATCGCGTCCGCAAGCGAGCGATCATCACCGGGCGTGACGAAGAGGCCACCCCCTTCGAGCAGCTGCGGCAATGGGCTCTCAACTGTCGCAATGACCGGCGTTCGACATGCGGCCGCCTCCACTGCGGGCAACCCGAACCCTTCCGCCGCCGAGGGGAGCAGCAATGCGATCGCGCCGGAGTTGAGTGCACTCAGCTCGTCATCCGGGACGAAGCCCGTCCAATGTATCAGTTGCGCAGTCCCGGCCGCGTCGATGGCGGCTCTCGTCGCCGCCAGATCTCCGAAGAACACATCGCGGTCGAGTGTCCCGACGAGAACGAGGTGAGGCGCGTCCTTTCCCCACCGCTCCAGCAGGGACGCGTGCGCACGAATGATCGAAGGGATGTTCTTGTGAGGGTTGAACCCGCCGACATAGATGAAATATCGAGCGCCGTATGGGATGCCGCGCTTCTCTGCCTCTCGCGCTGTGGTCGCAGGATCACGCGGTTGAAATGCCGGAGCGGCTGCTTCCGTGGCCACGTCGATGCGGCTGCGTGGCACCCGGTGAACGCGCTCGACGTCGATGGCGGCGTAGTCTGAAACGGTGAGAATCCGGGTGGCCTGATGAAGCGCGAGCCTCACCTTCAGCGCCCAGAACAGACGGGAGCGCAAGGAGGGCAGAGTCAGCGCTGGAAATCGCTCTGCTATGGCATCGTGTATCGTTACCACGGCGCGCAGTCGTGGCGGCAGAGGAAAGAAAGTGTAGACCGACGGCGAGAAGAAAACTTCCAGGCGCGTTCGTGCAACCGCGCGCGTCATCGCGAGCATGTCGAGTGGTGAGCGATAACCGCCGGCGGATGCTGCCCTTGCGGCTGCCGTACCGCTCTCGACAAGAACGCTCCGCGCGTTGGGTGCAGTGATCGTGAAGCGATCTGCGGATTCCCGATCGACGAAGCAGACGAATTCGTCCTGGGGGGCGAGGCGTACCATTGCGTCAACGATCTCGCGAGCGAAGCGCCCGTAGCCTCGCTCGTTCGACCAGCAGGTGCCGTCAACTCCTACGAGCAATCGTCGCTTCCAGGGCGCCCGCTGCTTCGCCTGCAGCCCAGCAGGCGGCAATGATCATCGTGATTGGAAGCGCCACCAGGAATTTTCCACGGTATGCGGCGCGACCAACCGTGCGCCTGCCAGCACGAAGGCAGAGCACTATTGGAACGAGAACAGAGCCCAGAACGATCTTCGCGCAGCTCTCGCCATCATTCGCGACGCGAGCATGCCCAAACAGCCGCCCGTGCTCGAATCGGTGCCTGCAAATGGAGCCGAAACGGAATGAATCGCCGAACCCGGCCACGGCGCCGTCGACCCATGCGAGCGACCCACCGGAGTGGCGAATTGCGCGGTTTACGTCCCGCTCCCAGAAACCGTTCTCTCTTGTCCACGTTCCGGGTGGAATAGAGCCACGGGCGTATGCTGCGTTATCGCCCGCAATGTCATCGACGGCCCCATCGGGTTTTCCCTCTATGAACGCCGAGTATCGCAGGAAGAAGATTGCGGCATCGACGAGGGTGGCATGAGGGACGAGCCGGAGCGGGCCTCCAGCCCCGGCCGCACCGGTGGCGATTGGAGCCAGCAGTCGGCTTCCCCACTCGCTGCTGACAAAGCAATGGCCGGTGGTGAATGCGACGACCGATCCTCGCGAGGCCGCCAGACCTTCCGACCAGAGCCTTGGCGTCAGCGTGTCCGCAGGCATCTCAATGAACGAGATCGCGGGATTTGTGTGAGCTGCTTCACGAACAGTGGCATCCTTGCCGGCGTTGACGAC
>DATAIM010000384.1:0-9215 GCA_036262655.1 Gemmatimonadaceae bacterium
GAAAGCTCAAGTCAAGGGCGAAGGGGGAGAATCGCTCACTCTCCGCGGAGGTTACCCGCATTCTGGCTGAAGCCGTCACCGAGCCTCGTAAGCTTTCGATCCTCAGGCTCGAAGGGCTGGGCAGGAAGCTCTGGCATGGCATTGATGCCGCGAATTACGTCGAGGAGGAGCGTACAACCTGGCTTTGAGTTGGAATCCGGACGCACTTCAGCTCGCTGCGGCGCTCACTTCGGAATGCACGACTTTCGTGACCAACGACAGAAAGCTCCCGCGCATCAAGGGACTACATATCGTTCAGCTGACCGAGCTCAATCAGTAGTCTCGGGGCGTCATGAGATCAGTGGGCCCGCCGCGCGGCCCGTTGCGGCAGGAACAACACACAACCAAGAATGAAAGCGAGCAACACCGCCGACGCTGAATAACGGCTGAGCGCCAGTCCCCCCTCGTCCAGGGGCTTGTCGAGGAAATCGCCTATCACCGCTCCCAGAGGCCGCGTAAGAATGAAAGCGGCCCAGAAGAGAATCGTCCGCGAGACCCGGGTCCGGAAATACACGACCACGATGATCGCGAGAAGAAGCCCGAATATTCCGGCGGCACCGATGTAGCCCAGACCTGCAGAATCCGCCGTCCAGTCGCCAAGCGCGGTTCCCAGAGTTTGCGAAAACATTATCGTGGTCCAGTAGAACAGCTCTGCTTTCGGGGAGCTCACGGTCTCGACAGAGATCGAGCCCAGTGCCCGATGCCAGACAAACAATGACATGAGGACCAGCGCCAGAAGCATCGCCGTTCCCCCGAGGTAGCCGATTCCAAGTGACCGATCCGCAAAATCGGCCAGAGTCGTTCCAACCGTTGTGGACGCTACTATAGTGGTCCAGTACATCAGCGGGTGAAAGCGCTTCGCCGATATCTGAAATGCGACTGCGACGGCGAAGAGTACAGCGAAGATCGCTGTGCCCACGAGATAGCCGAGGTCCATCGACATCGAAACGGCATCGCCACCGGTCTCTCCGAGGGTGGTAGCCGCAATCTTGATGATCCAGAACGTCAGCGTTACTTCGGGAACTTTGCTCCACCCGACAGCGGAATCGGACGTCTCATCGCGGGCCACGTTGGTCAAACGCGCGCCTCGATCCCAGCCAGTCTCTCCGCAGCTCTTTCCAACGTCTCCAGTTTCTTGCAGAATGCAAACCGCGTGACGGTCTCGCCCAGCTTCGGCTCGTGATAGAAGCTCGTACCGGGAACCGTCGCCACGCCGATCTCCTTCGCCAGCCACATCGCAAACTCCACTCCCCGCAAATCGCTGATCGCGGTGAAATCCGCGAGGACGTAGTACGCACCCTCCGGCGCCGAGAATCTGAATCCGGCATCGTTCAGCGCCTTCACCATCACGTCGCGCCGGCCGCGGTATTCGAGAGCCATCTCATTGTAGTACTCGGCACCGAACGCCATTCCGATTGCACCCGCCGCCTGAAGCGGGGCCGGCGCTCCGACAGTCAGGAAATCATGGACCTTCCTGATCGGGGACGTCATGGATGCAGGGGCGATCGCGTAACCCAGCCGCCAACCCGTACAGCTGAACGTTTTCGACAGCCCGGAGATCGTCACCGTGCGCTCGCGCATTCCCGGCCATGTCGCCAGCACGTGATGACCACCGGCATAGCGAATGTGCTCGTAGATCTCGTCTGTTATCGCAATCGCATCGTACTCGAGGCAAAGCTCGGCGATGAGTGAGATCTCCTCGCGATTCAACACCCGGCCGGTAGGGTTGTGTGGCGTATTGACTACAATCGCCCGCGTCCGTTCCGAAAATGCTGCACGCAGTTTCCCGGGATCGAGCTTCCAATCCAGTCCCTCCAGCGGCACAAAAACCGGCTTCGCCCCGGCGAGGATCGCATCGGGACCATAGTTCTCGTAGAAGGGCTCGAAGACGATCACCTCCTCGCCTGGATCGATGAGCGCAAGGAATACCGCGGCCATCGCTTCGGTCGCACCGCACGTGACCGTGATCTCGCGATCCGGATCGACGTCCATCCCGTACCACCGCCGATACTTCTCCGCGATCGCAAGCCGCAGCGCCGGCGTTCCCCACGTTATTGCATACTGATTGATGTCGCCGTGAATCGCCGCACAGGCAGCGTCCTTCATCGGCTCGGGCATGGGAAAGTCAGGGAAGCCCTGCGCGAGATTGATCGCGCCGTGACTGTTTGCGACCCTCGTCATCTCGCGGATAACCGACTCCTGAAACGTCGACGCGCGTTGTGCGGTTACGATCATGTTGGTCCGTACGAATTGGTGAAGTGCATATCTATCGGCCGCCGAGGTGTGAGAGTGCGGACCGGATAAGCTCCGCGGCGGAGAGACCGCCACCTCCTGCGTCGAGCGCCGAACGCACGCCGCGTTCCGCATCCGCAGTGGAGTAGCCGAGCGAGACGAGCCCGCGCAACGCGTCCTCGGACGCACCCGTTGCAAGCCGCGGAACGCCGTCACCGTCTCCGCCGATCGTATCGAGCTTGTCCGCGAGATCGAGAATCAGGCGCTCCGCCTTCTTCCGTCCAACGCGCGGAACTCCCTGAAGAGTCGGAATATCCTTCTCCCGAATCGCCCGCACGAGACGCTCCGCCGAAAGCGCTGACATGAGGCCCAGGGCGAGCGAAGGACCAACGCCGTTGGCGCTCAGGAGCCGTTGAAAAAGCCGCCGCTCGAAAACGCTCGAGAACCCGAAGAGCTGCCAGCCGTCATCTTTCACGACGAGATAGGTATGGAGGGAAATCTTCTCCCCCTGCTTCGGGAGTGTCTCGAAAACTCCGAGAGGAATCTGAAGCTCGTACCCGACGCCACCCGCGGTCATGACGTCCACGCGGTCGATGTCCTTCGAGGTCAGCGTTCCAGCAATGTAAGAGATCAAGGCTTACGGGCGCGGAGTGCGGACTGCGGATCCTGGGGACTGTGGATCCTGCGGATTGCGGACTGCGAATCCTGCGGACTGCGGATTGCGGACTGCGGATCCTTCGGACTGTGGATCCTGCGGATTGCGGACTGCGAATCCTGCGGACTGCGGACTGCGGATTGCGGACTAACTGCCGCAGGTGACGCAAACAGAGATTCAGAGTCCGAGTCAATCAACGACGGTACGCTGGCACTCATGATGTACGCGAGTGCGGCGGCGACGCCGTCCGCTGCATCGGCGGGCTGAGGTGGTGACTTGAGCCGGAGCAGCCGGGTCACCATGAACTGGACCTGTTCCTTCGTCGCCGAGCCAGTTCCAACGACCGCTTTCTTTATTTCCGCTGGCGGATATTCGGCGATGATGAGACGGGCATTCGCCGCCGCGAGGAGGATTACGCCGCGCGCGTGGCCGAGTACGACGGTTGTGCGCACGTTGCGGGCGTAGAATACGTCTTCGATCGAGAGTGCGTCCGGACGATGCCGCTGAATCAGCTCCACCACTCCCGTATGAATCTCCTGGAGCCGATTCGCCAGTGAGTCGCGGGGACGAGTGCGGATTATTCCGCACTCGATGAGCCGTGATGGCGTCATACGCTCTCCCTTCACGACGCCGTATCCGGTGACCGCGGTGCCGGGGTCGATCCCGAGAACTATCACTGTGTCTCTTGTGGTCTCAGCCCTATGCCGCGGTTTCCGTGATGTCGCAATTCGCTGCTACTTTCTGAACGTCGTCGAGGTCCTCGAGCTCCTGGAGCAGTCTCACCAGCGACTCCGCCGTTGGTCCGCTCACGGCGACGAGATTTTTCGGAACCGACGCTATTTCGGCTTCCCTTATCTCGAAGCCTTTCTCCTCGAGGGCCCCTCGCACCGCATGTATGGCCGCGGGATCGGTCGTGATCTCATACGTATCATCTTCTGCCTTGAAATCCTCGGCCCCTGCATCGAGTGCGGCCTCGAGCGCGTCGTCCTCGGGATACTTCGTCGAGTCGATGTAAAGTTGTCCCTTCCGCTCGAACATCCAGGAAACGGAGTTCGCAGCGCCGAGGTTCCCTCCGGCGCGTGACAGCTTGTGACGAATCTCGGCGACAGTGCGGTTCGGGTTATCGGTCATCGCGAAGATGAGGATTGCAACACCGCCCGGACCGTAGCCTTCGTATGTAATCTCCTGGTACTCGACGCCTTCGAGCTCGCCGGTGCCTTTCTTCACCGCCCGCTCGATGTTCTCCTTGGGCATCGACGCGGCGCGCGCTGTCTCGATCGCGGTTCTCAAGCGCGGGTTTCCCGCGGGATCGCCGCCGCCCAACTTGGCGGCCATCGTGATCTCGCGGATCAGCTTGGTGAAATGGGCACCGCGTTTGGCGTCAGCGGCTGCCTTGTAATGCTTGATCTGCTTCCACTTGCTGTGTCCAGCCATCTCTTTTCTTGTGCTGAAGGTTCTTTCAAATATAGGGCTCTTGAACCTGGACCTTCTTCGGCTTATCGCCCATCGCTCAGCTCACTCAGCCCATGCGGTGGATCTCCACGGCAGACTATCAGCTCGGATGTTCCCGATTTTCCCCCGTTATCGTCCCCTTAAAAGCCTGAGGCGCTCGGCTCACGCCCGGGCTCCTGGCCCTGCGTCCCAGACAACTCGGAAGCAAGCTCCTTCAGCTCAGCAACAGAGGCTCCATCGAGCTGAGCGGAGGCGACATCCGTCAGCTCGGTCAAAGCGCTCGAGGCGGCGCTGCGGTTCCCCCCGGCAATTGCGTCGATCGCGGCATTCAGGGCAGCGCGAGCGGCTGCCGGGACGGCGAGCGAAGCCAGCCAGTGCCTCGTGCTTGCTGACCGTGCCGCAGCTTCGGCAGGGGGAATCGAGAATGGGGGCAGCATCGCAGCCGCGAGTCGAGCGGTCGCGAAACATGCGAATGCAACTTCGCGGTCACCTCCGAGGGCTGCACGGCCCGCATGAGATGCAAGCGCCCTGAACCTGAACTCCGGTGTACTCAGTGCAAATGGAGGCGGCTGTCCGATCAAAGGTTGATCCGGGAAAGATTGATGGCCGTTTGTCTCGTAGTAATAAACGGCTACATTCACAAAAACCAATGCCACAAGCCCCAAAATCCATCCTCTGGGTAGACGACGAAGGCGAGCTTCTCGAGTCCCACCGCATCTTCCTCCGCTCTAAAGGCTATGAAGTCGAATGGGCGAGCAACGCCGACGACGCCGTCGAGATGCTGCGGCGCCGGCAGTTCGATATCATGCTCCTCGACGAGCAGATGCCCGGCAAGCGTGGCCTCGAGACCTACCGCGACGTACGGGAGATAGCTCCAAACCTTCCCGTAGTCATGGTAACCAAGAGCGAGGAGGACGCGACGCTCAAAGAGGCGATCGGGGCCAACATCCGCGACTATCTGGTGAAGCCGATCAACCCCCGCCAGGTCCTGAGCATCGTCACACAGATCCTGGACGGCCCGAGAATCCGCCAGCAGGCCATCGCGCGCGAGTTCGTCGAATGGTTTCGGGCGATCGAGCTCGACCGTGACCGCAATCTGGACTACCGCGGCTGGATCGATCGGTTCGACAAGCTGATGCGATGGGACGTCAACCTTGCGGCCGCGGGCGAGATGGGTCTCTACGATTCGCTGCGTGGACTCTATCCGGACATGCATCGCGAGTTCGCGGCGTTCATGAAGACCGAGTACCCCGCATGGCTCAAGAACCTCGAGGGCAACCGTCCACCCCTCTCGATCGATGTGGTGGGCGAGTTTCTGCTGCCCGTTCTGCAACGCGATCGCGCTGCAGTGTTCGTGGTTGTCGATTGCCTGCGCCTGGACCAGTGGCGCGTGCTCGAGCCGCTCCTTGCACCGTTTTTCGACGTCGAGACCACTCATTACTTCGCGGTCCTTCCGACGGCGACGCCTTACTCGCGCAACTCGCTGTTCAGTGGACTGTTCCCGGGAGAGATCGCCGCCCGCATGCCTGACTGGTGGGGCAACGCCGATCGTGAGGACGAGTCGCTGAATGCACACGAGCGCGAGCTGCTCGAGGCTCATCTGAACGAGCTGAATGGACCGACTCCGGTCCGTTATCAGAAAATCTCGACGGCATCGAATTCCGACGAGCTCGAGCGCCATCTTGGCACTGCGATCGGAAGCGAAGGCGTAAGCGCATTCGTTTTCAACTTCGTCGATCTCCTCACTCACGGTCGCAGTGAATCCCAGATTCTTTACGAAGTCGCGCGCGACGAGATCGCGCTGCGGCAGATAACGCGGCAGTGGTTTCAGCGGTCCGCGCTCCTGAGCGTTCTAAAGGAAGCATCGCGTCGAAAGATCTCGGTGCTGCTGACGACTGATCACGGGTCGATCCACTGCAACACCCCCGCGACGGTATTCGCGAAGCGCGACGCAACCGCAAACCTGCGTTACAAGTTCGGCGAAGATCTCAGGGCCGAGCGGCCCGATCAGGCACTCCTGTTCACGAATGAGGATGATCTGCGCCTGCCACGCCGTGGCGGCGGAGGAAATACGCTGCTTGCAACGAACGACTGCTTCTTCGTCTATCCCACGAAGCTGCGCGAGTACCAGAGCCGCTACCGGGGGTCCTTCCTTCACGGCGGGGTGACGCCCGAGGAAGTTATCCTGCCCCTCGCTCTCCTCACTCCCCGGTCATAGGTGTCCGTCTACGGACGGCTCTACCCATTCGTCCGCCCGCACCGATGGCGGATGGTTGCCGCGATCGTCTGCAACATCGCATCGGCGATTCTCGACGCGTTCTCCCTGGCGCTCCTGATCCCATTCCTCAATACACTGTTCGATCAGCCGCCAATCTCGATGGGCGGAAACCGGCTTTCGGGTCTGCTCGCTGCGACAGTCGGCGTGATGCTGGATCCGAGCGACAAGATGGGCTCCCTGAGGAACGTCATCCTCGTGGTCATCACGCTGATGCTCCTCAAGAACCTGCTCGCGTGGCTTGCGGGACAGTTTGGCGCAAGCCTCCAGGAGTTCGTGACGCGCGACATACGAACGGCAGTCTACACGCACATCTCGGAGCTTCCGCTCGGATTCTTCCAGCGCACGAAGACAGGCCAGATCCTGTCGCGCGTCATCACAGACACGGCCGAAACGCGCCTTCTTCTCACGCAGATCGTCACGTCGTCGCTTCAGAACACGGCGCTGGTGCTCAGCTACTTCACATTCCTCTTTCTCATTTCCTGGCAGCTGACGTTGATGGCGCTGGTCATCGTGCCAGTGCTGGGAGGCACACTTGCGCCGCTCCTGCGGAAGCTGAGGAAGGGAAATCGCCGGAAGGGTAACCAGCACGGCGAGATGACGAGCGTTGTTCAGGAGACAGTGAGTGGCATTCGTCTCGTGAAATCATTCGGTGCCGAAGATGTAGAGGTGCGGCGGTTCTCCGAGGCAAGCAATCGTTATGCGCAGCTTACGGTGCGGCTCACCCGGCTTTCTCAGCTGGCCGCGCCCGTCACCGAGATCGTCGGCGTCACCGTCGCCACCGCGTTGCTCTGGCTGGGTGCGCGACAGGTCCTCGTCGAGCGCGCGATGTCGGGTGCGGACCTCATTGCATTTCTGCTTTACGCCCTCCGTATGCTCCAGCCGATCAAGCAGCTCTCGCAGCTGCCGACGACGGCTCAATCATCCCTCGCGGCTGCCGAGCGGCTGTTCGAGATACTCGATGCGCCTTCGGAGTCACAGACCGATACAGGCAGCAGGACCATTGCATCATTCGAGCGAGACATAGTCTTCGACAACGTGTCCTTCTCGTATGAAGCCGCCCCCGTGCTCACGGATGTCTCCTTCGAAGCGAGAAAGGGCGAAGTCGTCGCGCTCGTTGGACCAAGCGGAGCGGGGAAGTCGACGCTCGTCGACCTGATTCCGCGCTTTTACGAGGTGAAAAGCGGAGCGATACTGATCGATGGCGTAGATACCCGCGAGCTTCGTCTTCCCTCGCTTCGGTCCCTCACCGGAATTGTCAGCCAGGACACCGTACTCTTCAACGACACGGTGCGCAACAACATTGCGTACGGCGCCGGCGAGTCGTTCACCGATGCGCAGATTGTGGCGGCGGCGCGCGCGGCGAACGCGCACGCATTCATCAGCGAGCTGCCTGACGGTTATGCCACGATTCTCGGTGAAAGGGGCACCCGCCTTTCGGGTGGACAACGGCAGCGACTCGCGATTGCACGAGCCTTGCTCAGGGATCCTCCGATCCTCATTCTCGACGAAGCGACGTCGGCGCTCGATACGGAATCGGAGCGGCTCGTTCAGGAAGCAGTGGACAGGCTGCTCGAAGGCAGAACGGTGTTCGTGATTGCACACCGGCTCTCGACGATTGTTCACGCCGACCAGATTCTCGTCCTGGACAGAGGTCGCATTATCGAACGGGGCACGCACGACGCGCTGCTGGCGGCGGGCGGTGCCTACCATCGGCTGTATTCCCTGCAATTCGGCAACCGGGCAACCATGAGCGATTCCATGATTTCGTCGGCGGTGTAAGTGCGAGTACTGTTTCTTCATTGCGCACGTGATTGGTCGGGCACCGCACGCGCACTCGCCGTTGCGGCGCGCGGCCTCGCTGCCCGCGGCTACAACGTTGCGTTTCTCGCCGAGCCGCACAGCAACGTCGAGCAGTCGGCATCGCGCATGGCGATGGTTGCACAGAAGCTTGCCGGCGACGATCCCACGGCTGCGCGGGATATCGCCCCGTTCGATCTCGTCCCGTTCTCCGGCGAAGGCCACTGGCTCGCTGTCGCGTGGCGCCTCCGGCACCTGTTTCGCCGCTGGGATGCCGATGTGGTATTCGTCCATACCGCACGCGAGCACCTCATTGCTTCCGTTGCATGCTGGCTTGGACGAAGTGGCAAGCTCGTACGCCGAACTGCAGCAGGGTTGCGGCTCGAGATGGACCTGGGGAGCCGGGTGGCGGGATGGCTGACCGGCACCACGTATCTCTTCTCGAGCGCCGCCGACGTTCGATCGGCGGATCTTCCGAAGACGGCAAAATCCGCAATCGCGCCCCTTGGTGTGGACGTCTCGCGATATCCCAACCGGCCTGCCGCCGCGACGGAGCCGAAGCCCGAGGACATCCGATACATCATCTGCGTATACGACCCTACGTCCCGCGGTCGTGCCGCAACCGCGATACGCACCGTATCGATGCTGGCTCCACGACATCCGTATCTCCGCCTTATCATCTTTGGCGCCGGGTCGGACAGTGAGGATCTCCGAATGCAGGCCGCGGCGCTCGACGTAATGCATCTCGTCAGCTTCCTCGGT
>DATAIM010000385.1:0-3545 GCA_036262655.1 Gemmatimonadaceae bacterium
CCGCCATCCTCGCACCCCACCAATCCGCAGCTGCCGACTCCGGCTTGAAGGCGATGATTCCGATCGGGCGGCCGTTCCTCGATTACGTACTCAGCGCTCTGGCCGACGCGGGATTCACAGGGGTCTGCATCGTGATCGGGCCTGAGCACGGCAGCGTTCGTGAGTACTATAACCGCATTCCGCGCGAGCGCCTCAGTATCGAGACCGCCATACAGGATAAGCCGCTCGGTACCGCCGATGCCGTTCTCGCCGCCGAAAAGTTCGCCGGGAACGATTCGTTCGCCGTGCTGAATTCCGACAACTACTATCCTCCTGCGGCGCTGAAAAAGCTGAGAGAAGCCCAGCCTCCCACAATCGTCGCCTTCTCGAGACGAGCACTTATCGAATTCGGAAACGTGCGCGATGACAACGTTGGCCGCTTCGGCGCCCTCGACATCGATCGGGACGGCTTTCTACGGAGGATCGTTCGCGAGGCCACTCCGGACGAAGAGATTGTCTATGCGAGCATGAACTGCTGGACCTTCACACCTGACATATTCGCTGCCTGCAGAAAGGTCCCCATATCGCCGCGTGGAGAGCTCGAGCTGCCCAAAGCCGTCGAGCTCGCGATCGCAGAAATGGGGATGCGCATGCGAGCGATCAAAGTTGCGGAGCCAGTGCTCGACATGTCGAGCCGCGGCGACGTGGCATCCGTCGCGGATCGCCTCCGGAACGTCGAGGTGTCGCTGTAGCGTTCCTATTCCGCGCGGATCCCCCGGTCGACCATCGAAGCCAGCGCGGCATAAGGAACAGCGCCGGACTGCCGGACGATCTCCCTGCCCTTGAGGAACACGATGCTCGTCGGGATCCCTCGAATGTTGAACGATTGCGAAGTCGTCTGCGCACGATCGGTGTCGAGCTTCGCGACGATCGCCTTTCCAAGATAGTTCGCCGCGAGCTGGTCAACCGCGGGTGCCATCATTTTACAGGGCCCGCACCAGTCTGCGTAGAAGTCTACGATCACGGGGACCTGCGTCTCGCTTATGGTCCGCGAAAAGCTGTCGTCGTCGAGCTTCACCGGCCGGTCGAGCAGCATCGGCCTGGCACACTTGCCACACTTCGGCCGGTCAGCCGCACGGCTCACGTCGATTCGGTTCCAGCTCCCGCAGAATTCGCAGCGCAGGGTTGCGCGCGGTGCAGCTACAGTCGTTGGCGTTGCGGTTTCCATCTCACTCTCCTCATCGAATGCGTAGTAATCACTGCATCTCGAT
This sequence comes from Gemmatimonadaceae bacterium, assembly GCA_036262655.1. Taxonomy (GTDB): domain Bacteria; phylum Gemmatimonadota; class Gemmatimonadetes; order Gemmatimonadales; family Gemmatimonadaceae; genus UBA4720. Next base: position 1,251 of record DATAIM010000385.1, read on the forward strand.
GCAAAAATTGCCGCACGCTCCCGGGCATCCGCTGAGGAAACAAACGGCTGGTGCCCAATCCGGCGGGTGTTACCGGTAACCCGTTACCTGAGCTGGCGCTGCTCGTCTCTGTGGTGCACCGGAAGCTGCGCGAGTCCTCGACGGGAAAGGGCAGTACCGGCCTGTTTCAGCAACGCACGTCACGAAGGAGTCTATGCGACAGCAGTGCGCCCGCGTCATCACGAGGCGCCGCCGATCTGATCGCGCGGCCGGTTTCAGCATGATCGAGATGCTTCTGGTGCTGATCGTGCTGGGCATACTCATCACTATCGTCGTAACCAAGACTTCACGCATCATGCGGCACGAGCGGGTAAACCGCGCTACCCAGGTGTTAGTTCAGGATCTCCAGAACGGTTTCGCCATGGCCGGAAGGCAGCGTGCGCCCGTACGCCTGACGATCACGCCCACTGCGAAGACCTACAAGTTCACAGACAGACTCAGCGGGACGACGTATCTGACCCGTACCATGAGCAGCGGAACCGAGTGGCAGCTTAGCTCTCTCACGGCCACGGCTACTACTGTCGACATCCTTCCAAACGGAATCGGCTCCACTCCTTTCAGCGTAACACTGGCCCTCGGCGATTACTCCCGAACGGTAACCGCCTCGAGTGCAGGTTTCGTCCGCTCGCGTCAATGACCTGCCGAACTATGGACACCGATGATGCCATGACAGAATTCGAAGGCAGCTCCCCTGGGAAGGGGATCAGAGCCGCGCGTGGCGGCTTCATTCTGATGGAAGTAGTCGTCGCGATCACTCTGCTTGCATTGATCCTGACGCCGCTCGCGGCGATGATCTTCAAGATCACCGCGCGCTCGCACTCGATCATCGGCAGCGCTTACCGCAACGGCGTGCTGATGGAGCAGGTAAACCTTCTCGAGTCGCTCCCCTACGACAGTCTTCCGGTGGGTACCACCACGAGGGTCGTGACCGCGAAGCCCTATCCGCACACAGTCAAGGTTACAGTCGCGCAGTACTACCAGAGATACATGCTGAAGGGCAAGACTGTGCAGCTCGTGATTACCCCGGCGAATACACTCTACAAGCCGGATACTACGAAATTCATTCGATCGACCGCGAATACCCTGACCGCGCTCGTGAGCGATAACCAGTGACAAATCGCCTCGAGCTTCGCCGCGGAATGTCGATCATGGAGCTCGTCGTCGGCATGGTCATTCTTGCGATCATCGGCATGGCCTTGACGCGCATCATGGTTTCTCAGGCGCGGTACTTCGACCACCAGAAAACTGCAAATCGGGCGCGCAACGTCTCGCGCGGACCCTTGAACAGGGTCGTCTCCGACCTTCGAATGGTCGAGGCTCAGGGCGGAATCGAGGCCGCTTCAGCAACTTCGGTCACTGCCCGAGTGCCGTTTGCGATTGGCCTGGTCTGCGTCACGAATTCGAACGGAACACAGATCAGCTTGCTGCCGGTTGATTCCGCGATGTACGCTGCGCCTGGGTATTCAGGGTATGCGTGGCGAGACGGGCAGGGGCAGTATCACTACCGCATGGCAGGGAGCTTCAAGGACGACAACGCCGGCGACCTCGCGGCCTGTACTGCGTCCGGTGTGGCGACTCTTACCGCCAACAAGGGCAAGGTCGTTCGCGTAACGCCGAAAATGAGTGACACCGCGAGTATTGGAACTCCCGTATTCCTGGTACGCATCATCAAATACGAGTTCAAGCCGTCAGTTGCGATTCCCGGCTCGGTTGGCTTGTTCCGTACCGTGGTCTCGACAGGGACGGAGGAGGAGCTCTCCGGCCCCTATGCAAACGATGCGAAATTCCGCTTCTACGTAGGCAGCAGCACCTCTCCGCAGGCCGCACCCCCCGCCGACCTGTCGAGGCTACGCGGCCTCGAGCTGAATATGACGGGGCTCAGTGAGACAACTCCGAGGGGAGCGATCGAGAGGCAGAAAGCTCCTTTCGTCACGGCAGTCTTCTTCAAGAACAGGCTCAACTGACATGAAACGACTGGTCCGGAAGCTCGCCATCTCCCTCGGCAATCGAGACGGATTCGCGATCCCGATGGCGGTTCTCGTCGTCGCCATTCTGTCCGTTTCGATCGCGGCCGCCTTCACACTGGTTATCGGAGAGCGGCGCGGTGTCGATGACCAGAAGGCGCAGGTTTCTGCGTTCGTGATCGCCGAGCAGGGACTTCAGACTTTTTTCATCAAGCGCGACTCGCTTGGATTCAAGACCATTCCGCCCGCAGTCAAGGAAGGCCCGATACGTATCTACGTAAAAGGTGGTTAC
>DATAIM010000386.1:0-2067 GCA_036262655.1 Gemmatimonadaceae bacterium
TTACTATGCAGCAGTGATTTTCATCTTGGGTGGCGAGGTGGCCCAAGTGTATGAATTGCGGCGAGTTAGGCGGCTTCAGCGAGAAGCGTTCGAGGACTGACGAACGCGGGCAAAGAAGTTGCATAGGTTGTTGCTCGCGCCGCGCTGTGTGGCGCGAACCAACATCCTGGGGAGGCGTCTCGTGCGTAAGCTTTTGGCAATGGCCATTCTGGCCGCCTCGATCACCGCCTGCAGCAAGACGAAAGAAGGTGATCTCGAAGTAGAGAAGCCCGTGGTCGGAACGGTCACCGATACGCTGAACGTACCGAGCGTTGACGTCACCACCGATACGGCAAAAGTCACGGTTCCTGATATCGACGTGAAGAAGGACACGGCGACCATCAAGGTTCCAAAAGTAGAAGTCAAGAAGTAGGCATTATCGGCGGAATGCCGCTGCGCCCGATTGGCGCAGCGGCATTTTGTCGTTGCTACGGATAGCGCGGAGAGCTACCAACAGCGGACTGCGGAGAGCGGACTGCGGAGAGCGGACTGCGGAGAGCTACGGACAGCGGACTTCGAATCCTGCGGACTACGGGCTACGGGCTGCGGACTGTCCGCATCGCCGTAGTCCGCAGATCGCAGGATCCGCACGCCAACCGCAGTCCGCAGTTACAGCAGCCATCCCGCTTAACTATATTGAACACGCCCCAGGTCCCGGAGGGCGAAAGCCCGCTAACTCCGTCAGGACCCCGAAGGTAGCAGCGGCATGCGGTGTCTATCGTTGCTCCGTCAGGCCTGGGGTATCTTCCTTCCTCAATGTCGCTCGCACTCGCCCGTAAGTACCGCCCGAAAAGCTTCGCCGGCGTGGCGGTTCAATCCCATGTCTCCGATACCCTTCGCGGCGCCATCGCGCGCGGCAGGGTTGCTCACGGCTATCTGCTGTGCGGGCCTCGAGGCACGGGAAAAACAACACTCGCGCGCGTTCTCGCCATGGCCCTCAATTGCGAGAGCAAACAGCCCGATGGAGAGCCGTGCGGCCAATGCACATCGTGCCAGCGAATCTGGAGTGGAAGCTCGAGCCTGGACGTCGTGGAAATCGATGCCGCATCGAATCGCGGGGTCGATGACGCACGCGACCTCCGCGAGCGCGCCATGTACGCTCCTTCAGGCGACGATCGCCACAAGGTATACATCGTCGACGAGGCGCACATGCTCACCCGCGAGGCATGGAATGCTCTTCTCAAGATCCTCGAAGAGCCGCCTCCCCGCGTGGTTTTCGTGTTCGCTACCACGGAGCCCCAGAAGATCGCGCAGGCAGCGGCACCGGTTCTCAGCCGACTGCAGAGGTTCGACCTCAAGCGAATAAGCGTTCCAGAGATCACGGCTCGCCTCGAGGCCGTGCTTGCCGCGGAGCAGGTGCCGGTCACTGTCGACGCTCTGGCGATGATCGCGCGAGCAGCGGACGGATCCATGCGCGACGCCCTGAGTCTCACCGATCAGGTGATCTCCATCGGAGAAGGCGAGCTCACGGCCGACCGCGTTCGTGACGCACTTGGCCTCGTGCCCGAAGATGAATACCTGCGCGTCATCGACATCATCGCCGCCCACCGGCCCGGTGACGTCTTCGAGACGGTCCGCCGGCTGGCGGATGGCGGCGTCGACTTCGCGGTTTTTCTGGCCGGCCTGGGCGACATGATCCGTGCTCAGCTGGCCGTCGTACTCGACGGCCGGGCTGATCTCGTTTCGCCGCATGCTGTCTCAGTGCTCGAGACCCATCGCGACGATTTCACCCCTGCCGACCTGCTGCGAATGCTCCAGATGCTGAGCACGATCGAGCCGCAGTTCCGCAGGAGCTCGCAGCAGCAGCTGCTTGTGGAAATGCTGCTCGTCCGCTTTGCGCTGCTCGATCGTTCGGTCACCATCGAGGAAGTTCTGCAGTCGCTCGGGGCGGGCGGATCTCCACGGGGTGGCGAAGAGCGGCCGGTAGCGCGAGCGCGGCCGCCGCAGACCGCATCACGTCCCACGAGAGCGTCTGAGCTTCCCCCGGAGCCGGTCCGCGCTCCCCCCACACCACCGCGCCGAGTTACT
>DATAIM010000387.1:0-9409 GCA_036262655.1 Gemmatimonadaceae bacterium
CGGCGAGCTGCAATGCGTGGGCGCATCGACTCTGAACGAGTACAGGAAGTATATCGAAAAGGACGGAGCACTCGAGCGGCGTTTCCAGACTGTCATCGTCGAGCCGCCTTCGGTCGATGAAACAGTCGAGATCCTCAAAGGTCTTCGCGGAAAGTACGAGGAGCATCACAAGGTTTCGATTCCCGATACCACGCTCCATGCGGCTGCGAAAATGTCGGAGCGTTATATCACCGACAGGTTCCTTCCCGACAAGGCGATTGACGTGATCGACGAGGCGGGCGCACGCGCACGCCTGGCGACGCAGGCGCCTCCCCCCGAGGTGACCTCTCTCAAGGCGCAGCTCGAGGGCGTGAACACGGAAAAGGAAACCGCCGTACGCGACCAGAACTTCGAGCGCGCCGCGTCTCTCCGCGACCGGGAGCGCGAGCTCCAGGGTGACATTCGGCGAAAGCAGGAAGACTGGGAGAAGCACCGCCAGTCTCACCGCCCGGTGCTTGGTGAGAACGAGGTTTCGTTCATCGTCAGCCGGTGGACTGGAATTCCCGTGATGCGCCTTCAGGAAGCGGAAACCGCGCGGCTGCTCCGGATGGAGGAGGAGCTGCACGCGTCCGTGGTCGCGCAGGAAGAAGCGATCAAGGCTCTCGCCCGGTCGATCCGCCGGAGCCGAGCGGGGCTCAAGGATCCAAACCGTCCAATAGGCTCGTTCATATTCTCGGGCCCCACAGGGGTCGGGAAAACCGAAGTTGCGCGGGCGCTCGCCAAGTTCCTGTTCGCGGACCCCGGGGCGCTGATTCGCGTCGATATGAGCGAGTACATGGAAAAGTTCTCCGTGTCCCGGCTTATTGGAGCACCTCCGGGATACGTCGGCTACGAGGACTCCGGCACGCTCACCAAAGCCGTGCGCCGCAAGCCGTACAGCGTGGTTCTGCTCGACGAGATCGAGAAGGCCCACCCGGATGTGTTCAACATCCTGCTCCAGGTTCTCGACGAGGGACACCTCACGGACAATTACGGCAGGGTCATCGATTTCAAGAACACAGTCGTGATCATGACATCCAACGTGGGTGCGCGTGATATCACGAAGGGAAGGAACATGGGCTTCGCATCGCCCGATTCACGCAACAGCTTCGAGCGAATCGCAGAGAAGGTGAAGGAGGAGATGACTCACGTCTTCAACCCGGAGTTCCTGAACCGCCTCGACGACGTGATCGTTTTCCATCCGCTTTCCGAGGAGCACATCTCGCAGATCGTCGCGATTCTTCTCAAGGAAGTGCAGAAGCGCCTCGGCGACGAGGAGCTGACGCTGAAGCTGACGGACGCGGCTTCAAACTTCCTGGTCAAGAACGGCTACGACGAGAAGTTCGGCGCCCGTCCGTTGAAGAGAGCAATCCAGCGTTTCATCGAGGATCCGCTCTCGGAGAAGATTCTGCTCGGGGACTTCGCTAAGGGTGACGAGATCGAGGTCGATCTCTCGCCCGAAGGTGGCAAGCTCGACTTCAGGGTCCTTACGAGTACCACCAAGACACCATAGCTCTGAGCTGGAACATGACGGGCCGCGGAGGTGTTGCAAAAGCAACGACTTTCGCGGCCCGTTTGTCTAATCGGGAACAATGCCCACGCCCGCATGGACTCAGCGGCAGCGAGCTGCCGATCTGTGACTCCCGCGCGGCCAAGGGCTCGGCTGTCCAGTCCTATATATATTTGAACGATGCAAAAGCATGTTGTTTGCCTGCTGGCTCTTATGGCGGCGGGCTCGCCTGTATTCTCGCAGGAGACCGCGCCCGGCGCGTGCACTACCCCAGACAGCATCGCAGTTGTCGGGAATTCGCGTGTTACGGCATCGGCCGTGCGAACTGCTGCGGGAATTTCACCGCGTACGACGCTCAACTATCGGGACATCCAGCGCTCGATCAAGGCGGTTTTCGGAACGGGCCAGTTCGAGGACGTTCAGGTTGTCTGCACCATTCCGCCGGCCGCTCCGAGAACGACACTCTCGATCATCGTTCGTGAACGGCCACTGCTCACCGCCTACACAGTATCCGGTGCCGACAGGGTTTCCGCCAAGGACGTTCGTGAGAGACTGACACTCGTTACCGGCAAGCCTCTCGACCCGGCGGCGCTTTCCCTTGCCATCGAGCGGGCGGATTCGCTCTACGAGTCCAAGGGTTACTACCTCGCGCGAATCACCGCCGACACGATTCGCGAGTCCGACAACAAAGTGAAGCTCGCACTCAAAGTTGAAGAAGGCAGGCGCCTCGCCATCTCGGGGCTTCAGGTAACCGGCAACAGGAACATCTCCGCCGACGATATTGCCGGTACAATGCAATCCAAGCCCGAGGGATTCTACTGGTTCCGCAGGGGTGAGTTCGATGACTCCAAGTATGCTGCCGATCTGTCCGAGCGAATCCCGCAGCTCTACTCGAGCCGCGGCTTCATTGACTTCCGGATTCTCAGCGACTCGCTCATAATCGATCGTGCTGCTGGAAAGGCAATCATCGACTTGAAAGTCAGCGAGGGACCGAGGTACAAGATTGGCGGGTTCGAGGTTCTCGGTAACAAGCGATTCTCCGAAGCAGAAGTCAGGCAGTTCTACCCATTCACCAGCGATGCGCAGACGCTCGCTCAGCGGGCGACGGGTATTGTTCGACGAAGCTACCGAAACCCTCCCAATACTTTCAATGCGGGAAAGTGGGAAGCCGCCGAGCAGAAGCTGCGCGACGCGTACAACGACGAAGGTTACATCTACGCGCGAATCCGCCCCGTAGTCGAGCGGCAGCCTGGCGGCGATACCGTTCGGGTTGTGAACCTCCGCTGGGAGATCGACGAGGCCAGCCCGGCAATTGTGAATCGCATCGACATCGAGGGGAATGACTTCACCTACGAGTCGTGCATTCGGGAGCAGGTGGTTCTCGCTCCGGGGCAGGTATTCAACCGGAACTACCTGCTGCGAAGCTACCAGAACATCTCGAATCTCAACTTCTTCGAGGCTCCGATGACGGCTCCCGAAACGCGGCCGGTCGGAGAGAACGGAGACGTCGACATCATTTTCCGCGTGAAGGAAAAACGCACTGGAAACGTGAACTTCGGCGCGTCCACCGGGCAGGGCACCGGCGTCGGAGGCTTCATCGGTCTCGATCAGCCGAATCTTCTTGGACGCTGCAAGCGCGCTCAACTGCAATACCAGTTCGGAAGGTACATCAACGATTTCAACGCGACCTACACGGATCCCAACATCAACCAGACGCGCATATCCGGAAGTCTCACGGCGTACCACACGGCCTCCCGCTACACTATCGCGGATCTCGGCCGTACGGTTCGCACTGGTGCGCAGGTTCAGGTCGGTTTCCCGGTTCCGGGGTCCCTCTACAGCCGGCTTCTCGTTTCATATGGTGGCGAGGGTGTGTCATACGGTGGAGAAGGGCTGTTGAGCACGGTCGAGAACCGCTGCGACAACTGCTTTCGCTCTACCCTTGGTTTCACGGCGTCGCATGACACCCGGCTCGGCCTGCCGTTCCCCGCCGAGGGCGGGTCCCAGACGTTCAATGCTCAGTTCAACGGCGGCCCGCTGGGCGGTACTGCCTCTTTCCAGAGATACACGACGGAGCTAAAGTCATACGCGCCAATTGGCGGAATTGGAGTGGCCTCACTGGGCTCGGCGCCAATGACGTTCGTGCTGGGACTCACGGCTCGCGCGGGAGCGGTCTTCGGCGATCCCGGTCCATTCTTCTATAGCCAGTCTTTCGCTCTTGGCGGAACGCAGTACGGCGAGCAGCTGCGCGGGTACGAGGAGTTCTCCATCACGCCGGCGGGGTTCAATCAGTTCGCCGAGGGTGGAAGCGGAGTGCAGAGACAGTCGTTCGGCAATGCGTTCTTCACCGGAACGGGAGAGCTCGGCCTTCGTGTGAGTCAGTCGCTGTACCTGAACACGTTTTTCGAGGGCGGCAACGTCTGGGACCGTCCGCGCCAGTTCGATCCCACCAGGCTGTTTCGCTCGTTCGGGTTCGGGGCGGCAATCGTCAGTCCGCTCGGACCGATTGGCATCGATTTAGGGTATGGACTTGACCGGCTCGACAGCAGTGGGCGGCCGGCACCTGGCTGGAAGTTTCATTTCAAACTTGGGCAGTTCTTCTAACACTGGAGTTTTAATGCGTGGATTGATTCGTGCGGCGTCGCTCGCACTCATTGTTGGTGCAGCAACGGCTGGCTCGGCATCGGCCCAGGCTGGCCCCAAGATAGGCTTTATCAATTCGGCTGCGATTCTCGCCGAAGCGCCGGGGCGCGCCGAGGCAGAGACACGGTTCAAGACCGAGGTCACGGCTTACCAGGCGCAGCTGCAGCGCATGAGCGATTCGCTGCAGGCGATGGCGGCGACGTTCGACAAGGACGCCTCGAAGCTCGACAGCGTCACCCGTGCAAGCCGGGCAAAGGTCATTCAGGACAAGGAAGCAGACTATCAGAAGCGCGCCCGGGACCTCGATCAGGCGATGCAGAGCCGGCAGGCCGAGCTGATCCGTCCGATCATGGAAAACCTCCAGAAGGTTATCGAGCAGGTGCGCGCCGAGGACAACTACGCCATGATTTTCGACGTTGCCTCGCAGACCAGCGTCATTGTTGCGGCGGACAAGAACCTCGATATCACGCAGAAAGTACTCGCCCGTGTAAAAGCTGCCCCGGCACCGAAGCCGGCCGCGGCGGGAGCGGTTGCACCCAAACCGGCCGGAGTTACCGCTCCCAAGCGTTGACCTCGCCAGTCTCAGATTCCGATTCACCCAGCGGTGAGCGTGCAGGCACGCTCACCGCTGGTGCCATTGCAGGGCTTGTCTCCGGCGATCTTCGCGGGTCTCCCGATACGGTCGTCCATGGAGTCGCACCTCTCTCACGCGCTACCCCTGGGCAGCTGAGCTTTCTCGGCGACAGGCGTTATGCCGGGGCTCTCGAGAAATCGGACGCTGGTGTTGTCCTCATCACGAAAGCACTGGCTAACTCGCCGGGAAGCGTTCCCTCGCGGATCATCGTAGACAATCCGCAGGCGGCGCTTCTTCAGATTCTTCCGCGATTCTATCCCGAACCTTCATCGCGGCCGAGTATCCATCATACGGTCTCGGTCGGACGGGGCGCGCGAATCGGGAGTGGCGTCACGCTCGAGCCATTCGTCGTTATCGGCGAAGGAGCGACAGTTTCGGACGGAGCTGTGATCGGCGCCCATTGCGTCGTTGGAGCCGCTGTGATGATCGGCGAGCGGTGTCGCCTTTTCCCGCATGTGACTGTGTACGCCGGCTCGGCTCTTGGACGGCGCGTTCAGGTGCATTCCGGGGTCCGGATCGGGTCAGACGGATTCGGATATGTGTCGAATGGCAGCGGTCACGCGAAAATTCAGCACGTCGGCCGCTGCATCGTTGAAGACGATGTCGAGATCGGAGCCAATACCACTATCGATCGGGGCAGCATCGACGACACCATCATTGGTGCAGGAACGAAGATCGACAATCTCGTTCAGGTGGGGCATAACGTTAAGATCGGAAAGCTCTGCCTGATTATGGCGCAGGTGGGAATCGCGGGATCCGCGCAGATCGGTGATGGATGTGTCCTCGCGGGGCAGGCCGGCCTCGGTGGACATATCACTGTTGGCGCTGGCGCGCGAATCGCTGGGCAGTCAGGTGTGTTTGGAGATGTGCCAGCCGGTGAAACCTGGTCCGGGTATCCTGCCCGTCCGCACCGTGAATCGTTGCGCGCGACGGGAGCGCTATTCAGGATTGCCGGAATGATGAAACGGCTGGAGCAGGTGCTCGACGCTCAGGGGGCGGAGAAAACTTGAGCCGGCAAACGATTGCTCGGCCAGCTACACTCGAGGGTGCCGGCCTGCATCTGGGAAAGCCATGCAGGCTGACATTCCGCCCCGCACCTTCGGGCCACGGGATATCGCTTGTGCGCACTGACGTGGCTGGAGCGAAGCCAATTGCGGCGACAGTCGCGAACGTGAGCGAAACCGAGCGGCGGACTCAGCTCGGCAAAGGTTCCAACACGGTTCACACCGTAGAGCATGTTCTCGCTGCGGTCGTCGCGGCAGGTATCGACGATCTGCTCATCGAGATGGATGGGCCGGAACCTCCGATTCTCGATGGGAGTGCACGTCCTTTTCTGAGTGCGCTCGACGACGCCGGCCTTGCGGCGCACGATGGCGCACCGGAAGTCCTTACCCTCACCGAGCCGGTGCGGATCATCGACGGCGAATCTGTCTATGAGGCATTCCCGTCAGACCGGCTCGAGCTTGACGTCACGATCGAGTTTGCCCATCCACTTATCGGCAGGCAATCGAGAAAAATGTGCGTGACGAAAGCGACGTTCGATTCGGAGCTGGCGTCTGCGCGTACGTTTGGCTTCACGCGGGAGGTGGAGTGGCTGCGTTCTCGCGGGCTCATTCAGGGTGCCTCCATCGACAATGCCATTGTTCTCGATGAATCGGAAATCGTAAGCGGGCCTCTCCGGTGGCCCGATGAATTCGTGCGGCACAAGGCAATGGATTGCATCGGTGATCTCGCGCTTGCGGGGGCAAGGGTACAGGCCCGCATCGTGGCGCTCAAGCCAAGTCACCGGGGCACAGTTACACTTGTGCGTGAGATAATGCGCTCTGGACTATTGAGAACAGGCAATGGAATTCCGACGATGACGACAAAATCCGAAGGCGGGAAAGGTTTCGTGTACGGAATAGAAGACATCATGCGTGTTCTGCCGCACAGATATCCCTTTCTCCTGGTCGACAGGATCATAGAGATCGAGGAAGGCAAGCGTGTCATCGGCGTCAAGAACGTCACGATAAACGAGCCGTTCTTCCAGGGACACTTCCCCGGACATCCGATAATGCCGGGTGTTCTGATCGTCGAGGCGATGGCGCAGGTGGGCGGAATGCTCCTTCTTGGCGGACTGGCCGAGCCCGATACGAAGGTTGTCTACTTCATGTCACTCGATAACATCAAGTTTCGAAAACCGGTAAAGCCTGGCGATCAGATCGTATTCGAAGTGGAGATCGTTCAGATACGGGGCAAGGTCTGCAAGACGCGCGGCGTGGCAAGAGTGGACGGCGAGGTGGTAGCCGAGGCGGAGATGGCGGCGATGGTCCGCGACAAATGAAGCGTTCCGGAATTCATGCTTCGGCGATCGTCTCGCCGAATGCAGTGCTCGGCGAGCGGGTGCGGATCGGTCCCTTTGTTATCGTCGGGGAAGGATGCGAGATCGGGGATGATTGCGAGATATCGCCGCGCGCTACCCTCGAGCGGGATGTCAAGCTCGGCAAGGGGGTGAAAGTCGGAATCGGCAGCGTACTGGGCGGCCCGCCGCAGGATCTCAAGTATGGCGGTGAGCAGACGACTGTCGAAATTGGGGACCTTACCGTGATCCGCGAGTATTCAACGATTAACCGTGGCACTTCGCAATCGTTCAAGACGACGGTCGGCTCGCGCTGTCTCCTGATGTCCTATGTGCACCTCGCGCATGATTGCCACATCGGCAATGGCGTGATTCTCGGCAACAGCGTGCAGCTGGCCGGTCACGTGATCATAGAGGACAACGCGACGCTTTCAGGCTTGTCGGGCGCCCATCAATTCGTGCGCATCGGCCGTCATGCATTCATCGGCGGATGCTCTCGCGTTTCGAAGGACATTCCGCCATTCCTCAAGGCGGTGGGTAATCCCGTGAAGCTCTATGGCCTGAACAGCGTCGGCCTCCAACGGAGCGGCTTTCCCGACGACGTGATCCGCGAGCTCAAGCGGGCCTACCGTTTGTTCTTCAGGTCGGACCTGAACATCACTCAGGCGATGCAGCGCGCGGAGACCGAGATCGAGATGTTCCCGGAGGTGCAGGAGCTGATGCGCTTTGTGGAAGGGAGCGGGCGAGGCGTCGTAATCTGACCGGCACCCCCAGGATTGGCGTCATCGGTGCCGGAAGCCTCGGCTTTCATCACGTTCGTATTCTCCGCGACATGGCATCTGTCCACCTCGCCGGATTTGTCGAAGCGCGCGATGACAGGGCAAATGCTGTAGCGGCTGAGCTCGGTGTTCGACGCTATCTCACGAAAGAGTCGCTGCTGGCAGACGTCGACGCGGTGACGATCGTGGTGCCCACGCCGGCTCACTACGAGGTAGCGAAGGCGGCACTGGAAGCCGGAAAGCACGTGTTCATCGAGAAGCCGATTACGGCAACACTCGAGGAGGCCGAGGAGATTCTCGAGATCGCGAGACGCAACGGTTTGTTAGTCCAGATCGGACACGTCGAGCGGTTTAACCGTGCGGTCAGAGCCGCGTTGCCGTACGTCGCGCGCCCGCGATTCATCGAGAGCGAGCGGCTCGCGCTGTTCAGCTTGAGGGGATCCGACGTCGCCGTCGTGCTCGACCTGATGATCCACGATATCGACCTCGTGCTCACGCTCGTCGACGACTCGGCCGAGGACATCTCTGCCGTCGGTGTTCCCGTCCTGACACCGATGCTGGACATCGCGAATGCGCGCGTCACGTTCTCATCTGGCGCCGTGGCCAACATCACTTCGAGCCGCATCTCACGCGACCGCGTGCGGAAGATCCGGATCTTTCAGGAAAGCGGATACCTCTCGCTCGACCTCGCCGCGGGCACGGGTGAGTTCTTCCGGCTCAAGGAAAGGATGGATCCGGCAAATCCTCCAACCGGACCCGTGAACATCACTGATTACGTGGACAGAATTTCACTCTCCGCACCCGACGGTGAGCCGCTGCGACTGGAGTTCGACAGTTTCGTCGACGCATTGCATGGAAAGACGGCCGTGGTGGTGACCGGTGAGGATGGCGGGCGTGCGCTTGCCGTTGCATTGCAGATCGTGGCGGAGATCGAACGGACGCGCCCCGCTCTCACGGGGATTACTCAATCGAGTCGTGCCTGAAGTTCTGTTCGTCGCCGGAGAAGCCTCTGGCGATCTCCATGCGGCGGGAGTGGCAGAGGAGCTTCGAAAGCTCCGGCCGGACCTCGAGCTGACGGGCTTTGGCGGTCCCCTGATGGAAAAGGCGGGCGTTGCGCTCTTCGACCGCTACGAGACCGGTGTAATGGGATTCCTCGAGATTCTGAAACACGTCCCGCGTCACTGGGAGCTGCTCAACACCGTTCGTGACCGATTCGCCGAACGGCCGGTCAAGCTCCTCATCGTGGTCGATTATCCCGGCTTCAACATGAAGGCTGCTGCTGCCGCGAAAGACGCGGGGGTCCCCGTGCTCTACTACGTCACACCGCAGGTGTGGGCGTGGGGCGAAGGCAGGCTTGCAACCCTTGCGAGGATCGTTACAAAGGCGGCAGTAATCCTTCCGTTCGAGGAGGCACTGCTTCGCGGTCACGGAATCGATGCATCGTTCGTCGGTCACCCGCTCCTCGATCGCGCTGGCAATCTGCCATC
>DATAIM010000388.1:0-6043 GCA_036262655.1 Gemmatimonadaceae bacterium
CTCCTCACGATCGCTGCAATACTTCTAGTGTCGATCGTCGCTTCCTTGCTTTTTCCGAAGACACCCGTGGAGTAGCAGCTTTCGCTGCCACTTGGTGCACTCTACACTAGGGCTTAACCGTCGCCCGGACTGCGGGTCGGACAACACGAGGTTTACGCGATCGAAGTAGCGGCTGCCCCGCCGCTCGGCCGGCGGCTGGCCGCGTCGCTCAGGACGCCCCAATTTTGACTGGCTTGATGCGGAGGGGGAACGTATGTTGTTGGACTCAAAATCCAACCTGCGAGACCTCACAAGGAGAGTCCGATGAATACCCGTTTTTCTCGTCCGGCACGCCTCGTGGCGGCTGGAGTGATTCCCTTCGTGTTAGCGGCAGCGACGCCGGTCGCCGACGGGATGTCGTATGAGTTCGTAATGAAGTCCACGAGCAGGCAGACTGGTAACAAGGAACAGGTCACCTTGCGCGGTCGCGGTGTGTACGCGGGAGATGATGCGAAAATCGAGATTCTCGAAGCGGCATCGTCGGCCGGCGGGGAGCAGGCCTTCGGCGGTAAGGGAACGTACTTCATAGTGAAGGACGGCGGCAAAGAAATGCTTCTCGTCAACCCTGCCGAAAAGAGCTACATGAAGTGGGACATGCAGGCGATGTTCGCCGGCATCGGCAAGGTCGTCAATGCCGTCGGCGGTCTGGTCAAGCTCCAGATGAGCGACGTCAGGATCGACGCACGCGATCTCGGAGCCGGAGAATCGGTGCAGGGATATCCAACGAAGCATATCCAGGTTATCCAGAACTACACGATGACTGCGAAGGTGTTCGGTAAAACGAGCGCCAGCAAGAGCGAGACGACGACGGACTATTACTTCGCGCCGTCGCTACGGATAGCGAACCCGTTCATGTCGAACAGCCAGCAGATGGCGATGATGTCCCAGCTCGACATGTTCAACAACCCGGAATACAAGTCGCAGATGTCGGCGGCAATGGCGAAGATTCCGAAGACGGGTGTCCCCCTCAAGACTGTGACGACGACGGTTACCACGGACGAGAAGGGAAAGAAGGAATCGAACGTAACCGTCATGGAGATGGTCAACTTCAAGGCCTCCAACATCCCTCAGTCGACGTTCGCCATCCCTTCAGGCTACACGATGGTTGAGATGCCGAACATGAGCGCCAGCATGGCATCGGGCGGCTCGGACAAGAAGGCGGGCGAGAAGAGCCCGGGCTTCAACGCTGACTCGGTCGCTGCGGCGGCAAAGCAGGGCGCGAAGGAAGGCGTAAAAGAGGGCGTGAAGGACGAGACAAAGGCAGCCGTGACGAAGAAGATCAAGGGCATCTTCAAGCGGTAGATTCAATCGAGGCTCGAAACGTGAAAGAGGGCAGCCGGTGATGGCTGCCCTTTGTTTTGCCGATCCATTTTTTTCCGAAGGACTACCGTGAGCGCTTTCGCACGCCTGATTCCGTTCCTCACAATCGTCATCTCCCTTCTCGCGATCTACCAGATCTATGGCGCGATCATGTTCGCATTGAGCGGCCAGTACGCTTTCGCTGCCTTCTATGCGCTGTTCGGTTTCGGGGGCTTCATTCTCGCATGGGCGCTGTGGTCGCACCGTCGGAAGTTCCTCCAGTCTCCCCCAAGATGACATCTCCCGTACGCACGGATCAGGCGGCGCGTGTTCGTGCACTCGCGAGGATGCTCGATTCCGCCGTCAGGATTCCGGGAACGGGAGTTACGCTCGGGCTCGATTCACTCGTCGGGCTCATCCCTGGTGTCGGTGACCTCGCCGGAGCCGCAATGTCGGGCTACATCATCCTCTCCGCCGCTCGTATGGGGGCCACGCCAGCGATCGTCGCCAGAATGATTTTGAACCTTGGCGCGGATACTCTCGTAGGGTCAATACCATTACTCGGTGACGTGTTCGATGTGGGCTTCAGGGCGAACATGCGGAATGCCGCGCTCCTGGACCGCCACCTGGCGGAGCCCGCGGCCGTTCGCCGCTCGAGTCGGCTCACCGTTGCCGCCGCAATCGGTGCGATCGCGCTGCTCGCGGCGGGTGGCGCTTTCATCGCCTTCATGGCTGTCCGGGGACTGAACTGGCTCGTGCGGTAGTGAAACGACTAACTGGAGGATCGAATGACAGACAGATACCACGGCGTACGAGCCGGCATAGGCTTCGGGAGTGCGCTGGCCATCACCATCTCGTGGAGCGCTAACCACTCCATTCTGTGGGCGATCATTCATGGGCTGTTCTCCTGGCTGTACGTGATCTATTACGCGGTCACCAGGTAACGGAGACGATCATGATAGAAGGTCCAGCCATTGCCATGATGGCGATTGCTTCGTGCGCGGCGGCATCGTACATCGTCCGGGTGATTGCCAACGCGGTCGTCCGGTATCGCGAGCAGGACGCCCGAGTCGCCGAAGCGTCCACTTTGCGGCCGAACGATGAGCGGCTCGCGCGCCTCGAACTCGCTGTCGAGTCGATCGCGGTGGAGGTGGAGCGGATATCGGAAGGACAGCGGTTCACTACTCGACTTCTCAGCGACGTTACGCAGAAATCATTTCCAGCACCTGAAAGACCCAGCCGGATCAACACGCCCCATTAAGTTCATAGGGTGCCCTTCTCAAAACTCCAGCTCGATCCCAGTCTCCTCCGGGGACTGAAGGAGCTTGGATTCGTGCGCCCGACGCCGATCCAGGCTGATGCGATACCTCCCGCGATGCAAGGCAGGGACGTGCTTGCCTGCGCATCTACCGGCAGCGGCAAAACCGCTGCCTTTCTTTTGCCGATTCTGGACAAGCTGATCGCCAGGCCGCGACGCACGACACGCGCGCTCGTTCTGACTCCAACGCGTGAGCTGGCGAGCCAGATAGTGGAGCAGCTGGATGCTATCGCGGTACACACTCCGGTCACGGCGGCGGTGATCATCGGCGGGGTCGGAATGGGGCCGCAGGAGCATGCGTTCCGCAGCGGCACCGACGTGCTCGTCGCGACGCCGGGGCGACTGCTCGATCACATGAGGTCATCGTATGCGAAGCTCGACCAGATCGAGTACCTCGTGCTCGACGAAGCCGATCGCATGCTCGATATGGGCTTTCTTCCCGACATCAAGCGAATCCTGAAACAGCTGCCTGTGAAACGGCAGACGCTGTTCTTCAGTGCGACGATTCCCACGCCGATTGCCGCTCTCGCCAGCCAGATGCTCAAGCATCCGGCAACGATCAATCTCGATCGCGCGTCGATTCCGGCGACGGGAATCACGCAGGCTCTGTATCCGGTCCCGCAGGAGCTCAAGTCATTGCTGTTTCTCGAGCTTCTCAAGCGCGGGGACATGAACGAAGCGCTTGTGTTCACGCGTACGAAGCACCGTGCGAATCGCCTCGCCGAATTCCTCGCGAAGAATGGGATCAATTCGGAGCGGATTCATGGGAACCGGTCGCAGAGCCAGCGCACCGAGGCGCTCGCCGGTTTCAAGAGCGGCAAGTATCGGGTGCTCGTTGCAACGGACATCGCTGCCCGCGGCATCGATGTCGAAGCCCTCGGCCACGTCGTCAACTTCGATGTCCCGCCTGCGCCTGAGGATTACATCCACCGCGTCGGCAGAACCGGGCGCGCAGAGATGTCGGGTGAGGCTTTTACGTTCTATTCGCCAGAGGAAGAAGCGGATGTCAGGAGCATCGAGCGGGCGATCAACAAGCGCCTTCCGCGAGTGACGCTGGAGGGCTTCGACTACAATGCGCGTCCGCAGCAGCGATTCGAGGTGCCTCTTGCGGAACGGATCGCGGAGATCAGAAAGAAAAAAGCTGAGGATCGCGCGAGGAGCGCCGCGAAAGCGGCGCGGAGAGCCGGCGCCGCGGCTGCGCCTCAGGGAGGTGGGAGGCCCGGAGGTCCCCGACGCCCTCGTCCGCGAAGCAGGTAGGACGAAGTACGCGCTCGTTTAGTACTTCGCTGTCTCCCGGTATGCTCTTTTGAAATCGTCGACCTGCGGCAGAATGGCATCCTCCAGCTGCGGTGCGTAGCCGACGAACGTATCCGTCGACGCAACGCGCTTGACAGGCGCATCGAGCCAGGCAAAGCAATCATTCGCGATAGCAGCCGCGATCTCAGCGCCGTAACCCCACGACAGCGAATCCTCGTACGCAACGATCACCCGCGACGTCTTCTTTACAGACGCATATACGGTCTCGCGATCCCACGGGCTCAGTGTTCGCAGGTCTATCACTTCCACCGAGATCCCCTCTTCGGCAACAGCGTTTGCGGCAGTCACAGCACGCTGGAGCGTCGCGCCATATGTAACGAGAGTGATGTCCGACCCCTCGCGCACGATCTTCGCCTTGCCGAACGGAATCATGAAGTTCGGTCCCGGATTCGCGCTCTTGTTGTACGTCTGCCTGTACAGATGCTTGTGCTCGAGGAAGATGACCGGATCGTCGCAGCGGATCGCGGTGCGGAGGAGGCCATTTGCATCGAGCGCGGTAGCCGGACACACGACACGCAGCCCCGGACAATGCGTGAACAGCGAAGCTCCGGTCTGCGAGTGGTAGATCGCGCCCCTGATGTAGCCACCGTAGGTCGTTCGAACAACTACCGCTGAGGAAAAGTTGTTGTTCGATCTCCAGCGCATCGTCGCGAGCTCGTCGCGCAGCTGCATGTACGCAGGCCAGATGTAATCGAAGAACTGCACCTCGACTACCGGCTTGAATCCGCGGATGGCGAGTCCTATCGCACGGCCGACGATGTTTGCTTCCGCCAGCGGAGAGTTGTAGACGCGAGCGCTGCCGAATTCCTTCTGGAGGCCCCAGGTCACCTTGAACACGCCGCCCTTGCCCTTGACCTTGTCGAGATGTTCTTCACGTGAGACGTCGGCGACGTCTTCACCGAACATCAGGATCTTCGGGTCGCGCCGCATCTCGTCCTTCATGCAGGCATTCAGGAGATCGACCATCGTCGTCGGATCGCCAGTGAATCTCGGATCGTCTTCAGTGTCGAACTGTTCGCTCGTCGGATCGACATCAGCAGAATAGACACCATCGTAAATGGTGTCCGCTCCCGGCTGCGGCTGCGCGAGCGCATCGTCGGTCGCTGCGAGCACCAGCGCATCGACCTCTTCCTGTATCCGGCTGATGTCACTATCTGCAGCGTGACCTTCACCGACGAGCCAGGCAGGGAAAACCGTTACCGGATCCCGCGCCGCATCGGCCTCACGCTCCGCGGGCGGGCGATACATCGTCTCATCATCCGACAGTGAGTGCGAGTACGGCCGAATCACCTTGGCGTGGACCAGAGCGGGACCCTTCCGCTCGCGCGCATACTGCACTGCACGCGACATAACGTCGTAGCTCGCGATGAAATCGCAGCCGTCCACTTCCTCTATATGGAAGTTGGGGAACGATCGGACGAGCCTCGAGATAGATCCGCCGGCGGTGTTCACTTCAACGGGAACCGAGATCGCGTACCCATTGTCTTCGACGAGGTAGACCACAGGCAGCTTCAGATTCGCTGCGGAGTTGAGGGATTCCCAGAATTCGCCCTCGCTCGTTGTCCCGTCACCGGTAGTTACGAGCACCACTTCGTCATCCCGGAACCCCTCGTTCACACCGAGAAGCCGGGCCCTCAGGACTGCCTCAGCGGAGCCAACCGCCTGAAGAAACTGCGTTCCCGTCGGCGAAGATGCGGACACGATATTGTAGTCCTTGTGCCCCCAGTGGCTCGGCATCTGCCGTCCGCCTGACGCCGGGTCGATCGCTGCTCCGACTGCCTCGTACAGCATCTCCGCAGGGGTCACCCCAAGCTGAAGGCAAAGGGCGCGATCCCGGTAGTAGGTGTAGAACCAGTCGTAGGCAGGGCGCAGGACCATCCCGGCAGCGGTAAGCACTGCCTCGTGACCGGCGCCCGATATCTGGAAGTAGATCTTGTTCTGCCGCTTGAGCTGGACTTCCTTGTCGTCGAGCTTCCGCGAGAGCAGCATATTCCGGTAGACCCCGAGCAACTCTTCTGAAGAAAGTCGAGCGCTCGGTGATGCGGATGCTTTTCTGTCTGGACGTGTAGT
>DATAIM010000389.1:0-2895 GCA_036262655.1 Gemmatimonadaceae bacterium
TGCGCGAGAATACTCTGGGCGGGAACCGGTCCTGGTCGCTGCAAGTCCGGTGAATTCTCCGGCGTAAAAGTCTGAGTTGCCTCGATCTCGATGTTCGTCGGAAACGCAGCGACGCGTTCGATGAATGACCGTTTATCGTCGAAGGATCCGCGAGCAGCGACGAATTCAGGAACGTTAGTGGTATAGAGCGACGTCACGTCGATCACTGCAGAGCTGTCCGGGCCGTAAGCCTCGACCTTGAAGGCTGCTACAATTGGTGGATACGTCGCCTGCGAGACGGCGTGATAAACAGGCAGAGTCGAGTCGGCAGTCAGCTCGAACGTGAGACTCCGGAGGAGTATCCGGTTTCCCTGGCGCTCCCAGCGAAGAATACGCTCGGTGAACTCGTCGCCGCCGTATGATGATCCGCCCGACGCTCGCGCGAATCTGCCGACGAGCAGCATCTCGTGGTTGAGCTCCCGACGAGGAATCTCGAACAGGAGGGTGTCGCCGAGACGATGGGTCGTGAAAAGCCCAACGCGCGTCTCAGCTGACGACGTTATCAGCTTCGAGTATGGCTTGAGGCCGGCAGCCGCTTCTGCTTTCTCGATGCTGTCCGCGCGGAGCTGTGCCGGCGTGCGCTTAGGCGTCGGTTCCGGCCGGTGACTCACAAGGAAGCATCCCTGCAGTGCCGGAAGGAACGTGCAGGTAGCGAGAAAAAGCCGAATCGATTTCAGTGACTGACCCAGGAGAGCTAGGAGGGGGACGGGTTTTCGGTGCCGAGTGCGGTGACAGCCATGCCCATCGCGTGATACCCCTTGTCCACGTAAACGGTGGTACCGGTTATGCCGCTGCTGAGCGGGCTCGATAGAAATGCTGCGGCAGTGCCCACCTCCTCCGCTATGAGGGGATCCGCCAACGGCGAGTTATCGGCGCAATATGATACCATCCGATCGATGATTCCGATTGCACTCGCTGCGCGGGAGGCAAAAGGGCCCGCGGAGATGGTGTTCACGCGGATACCGTATTTCCGTCCCGCTTCATAGGCAAGCGTGCGCGTGTCACTCTCGAGTGCAGCCTTGGCCGACGACATTCCACCACCGTATCCCGGAATCACTCTTTCGCTGGCCATGTACGTCAGTGACAAAAACGATCCACGCGGTCTCATGAGCGGGCCGAGGCGGCTGACCATCGACACGAGAGAGTACGCACTGACTCCGACGGCCGTGAGGTAGCCATTGCGACTCGTCTCGAGAAGCGGTTTCCGTACTTCGGGCCCATTGGCGAGTGAGTGCACCACGATGTCGAGTGGCTCGTCGCCGAAGTCATGGCGAATTCTACTCGTCATGCCGTCAATCGAAAAATCACCAGCGTCGCGGTACCGCTTGTTCGTCCGGATGTCTTCCGGGGTATCTGAAAGCGTATCGTAGGCTGCATCCAGCGGGTAAATCCGCTCGAACTGAAGCAGCTCACCGCCGGACATCCGGCGCGAGTCATCCATCTTGCCGCGCTCGAGAAGGTTCATGAAGATGTTGAGCGCAGGTGGCCACGTTCCAACGATGATGGACGCGCCCGCTTCGGCGAGTGCCTTTGCGATCGCGAAGCCAAACCCTCCATCATCGGCCACTCCGGCGACGAGCGCGCGGCGGCCGGTAAGGTCAATATTGAGCATGGTCAGGATATGTCCCAATCGTCCAATTGCGGCAAGGGGACGGGGCCGGGATTTGCATCCGCGGCGCATGAGGATGAATCATTTCACGAGGTATCACTTGGTTCACCGGTTTACGGTATGCCTTGGCGTCATCGTTTTCGCGATGTCGGTTCCTGCCGCCACGCACGCACAGACGCCAGACACCCTGTACAGCGAGCGCTCGTTGTTTGTCGCCGGTGACGCGGCACTCGCAGCAGGGTTTACGCTTGCCGCACTCGCCGCCTCTCCGGAGGACCGCCGCTTTACCAGGCAGCTTCAGGACCCAGCCCGGCAGGCCAACAGATTCCTGAATCGCGGTGCGACCGTTTTTCGACTGTTCGGACATCCAGGCGGAATGATCACGGGAGCGGGTATCTACGGGATTGGGTTGGCAACCGGTAACCGGCGGACGGAAGACCTCGGGCTTCACACCCTCGAATCAGTCCTTCTGTCAAACACGATCACCACTGTCATAAAGGTCACGGCTGGACGTGCACGACCGCGCGAGAGTCCCGGGAATGCGGCGAGCTTTCATCTGATGGGTGGGCTGAAGGACGACGAGCACCGGTCCTTTCCATCGGGACACGCGAGCGCCGCGTTTGCATTCGCGTCCATCATATCGGCAGAGACGAGTCACTGGTGGCCGGAAACACGATGGATCGTTGGCCCGATCGTATATGGGGGAGCAACGCTCACTGGCGTATCGCGCATCTATAACAACGCGCATTGGGCGAGCGATGTGATTGCCGGTGCGGCCGTCGGAACGTTCACCGGAATCAAGGTCTTCAGGCACCAGCACTCACATCCCGACAACCGGCTGGACAAGCTGTTTCTGCGTGCCGGCGTGCAGGTTTCGAACAACGGATCGGTTATGCCCATTCTTTCCATGGTGCCAAGGTAGTTGCAGGCGAACGGGATCTTCATCATCGCGGAGCTTGGCGAAGAAGCCGGTGCGATGATCCGCGAGATCAATCAGCGTTTCGATCCCAGGCTAGCCAGGTACAAGGCGCCTCACGTGACGCTCACTGGCTCGTCGGGCGCAGGCCCAATTCCGGCCTCTGTTGCTGCGGGAGAAATCAGGGCAAAGCTGGAGCCGATTACGTCTTCGACGGAGCCCATGTCACTGCGGTTTGGCCCGCCGCTCAGGTTCATGCAGACCGAGATCATCGTTTTACCACTCGACCCCCATGGACCGCTCAGGATCCTTCATGACCGGATCGCCACGT
>DATAIM010000390.1:0-4069 GCA_036262655.1 Gemmatimonadaceae bacterium
AACGGCTTTATTAGCCGCGGTTGGCTCTGGACTGATTGCTGTAGCCTCCGCGGTCTTTTTCTTTTTTGGACGAAAAGCAGGGACAAAGTCCGAGATCGCCAGGCAGCTCCAGGCGAAAGCGACTGCCGAAGAGACCGCGAAACGCGTTCTCGAAGATGCGGCAAGGGACGCCGAATCCCTTCGCAAGACCGCGGTTCTCAGTGGCAAGGAAGAGCTGATCAGGCTCCGTGAAGACTGGGAGCTCGAAGCGCGCAAGCGACGGGACGAAATCGAAGCCGACGAGCGGCGTGTTCAGGAGCGGGAGAACCTGCTCAATCGGAAATACGACGTTCTCGAGCAGCGCGAGAAGGAAGCCGCGGCTCGCGCAGCCGAGGTCGGCCGCCGGCAGGAAGCGCTCTCGTCGCGGGAAACGGAGCTCGACCGCCTTCTCGCCGATGAACGCCGCCGACTCGAACAGCTCGCTGGCCTTTCCGCACAGGAAGCAAAGGCGGAGCTGGTCCAGCGCCTCGCGGACGAAGCGCAGGCAGACGCCGCGAACCGCATCCGCGATATTCGTGAAGCAGCGCGGAAGAACGCCGATCGCGAGGCAAAGAAAATCATCGCTCTCGCCATTCAGCGGATAGCGGCTGAGCAGACGGCGGAGACCACCGTGTCTGCGGTGGCGCTTCCAAACGATGAGATGAAGGGCCGGATCATCGGGCGGGAGGGGCGTAACATTCGGGCGTTCGAGCTCGCCACAGGCGTTGACGTGATCATCGACGACACACCGGATACCGTCGTGGTGTCCTGCTTCGACCCTGTTCGGCGGGAGGTGGCGCGTCTCTCACTCGAGAAGCTGGTGGCGGATGGACGGATTCATCCCGGGCGAATCGAGGAAGTCGTCGCGAAATCGCGTGAGGAAGTCGACGCGGGCATCATCGATACGGGCGAACGCGCGGCGTACGCCAGCGGAGTGCACGGCCTTCATCAGGAGATCATCAAGCTCATTGGCCGTATGCGTTGGCGGACGAGCTACGGTCAGAACATCCTCAACCATTCACAGGAAGTGGCGTGGCTCGCGGGGATCATGGCGGCCGAGCTGGGTCTGGATGTGGCGATGGCCCGACGCGGCGCGCTGCTGCACGACATGGGGAAAGTGCTCACGCACGAGCACGAAGGGACACACGTGCAGCTTGGCGTCGAGATGGCGACGCGCTACGGCGAGCATCCGCTGGTCATCAACTGCATCGCGGCGCACCATGATGACGTACCTCACGAAAGCGAGATCTCCGTTCTGGTTCAGGCCGCGGATGCAATCTCGGGCTCGAGACCCGGCGCCCGCCGGGAGGCATTCGAGACGTATGTGAAGCGGCTCGAAGGGCTGGAGAGGATTGCATCCAGCTATCGTGGTGTCGAAAAAGTATTTGCGATTCAGGCTGGTCGTGAAGTCCGCGTGATCGTGACACCCGATGACGTCGACGACGCTCGCATGAGCACCCTGAGTGAAGAGATCGCCCGCCGGATCGAGGCCGAGCTCCAGTATCCGGGCCAGATCAAGGTCGTGCTCATCCGTGAGACGCGCGCGGTAGACTTTGCCCGCTGAGATCATCGATGGCAAGGTGATCGCGCGCGCGATACGCGCCGAAGCCGCGGAAAAAACGCGAACCCTGATCGACCGCGGGGTCCAACCTGGCCTCGCCGTGGTTCTCGTGGGCGACGATCCCGCAAGCAGGATCTACGTACGCTCGAAGGGGAACGCCTGCGAAGAGGCGGGGATGCACGGGGTGACGGTCGGCCTGCCGGCTACCACCACGCAGGCGGAGCTCCTTCACGCGGTTGGGGAGCTCAACCGCGATCCGCTGATCCATGGGATCCTCGTCCAGATGCCGTTGCCGAAGCATCTCGATGCGGATGCCGTGATCCGCTCTATCGACCCGCGGAAGGATGTCGACGGATTCCATCCGGTGAATGCAGGCAAGCTCCTCCTGGGTGCGGAAGATGGATTCGTTCCCTGCACGCCTCTCGGAGTGCAGGAGCTTCTGCGCCGCTCGGGGGTCGATACGAATGGAGCCGAGTGCGTGATCATCGGGCGCAGCAATATCGTCGGGAAACCAATGGCGGCGCTCCTGATGCAGGACCGGCCAGGTGGGAACGCCTCGGTTACGGTCTGTCACCGCCACACACGAGATCTCGTGGGGCATGTATGGCGGGCAGACATACTCATCGTCGCGGCGGGCAGAGCTCAGCTTGTTGTGGGAGACATGATCAGGCCTGGAGCTGTAGTGATCGATGTTGGAATGAATCGGATTGCCGATTCATCGGCCTCGTCAGGATATCGTCTCGTTGGGGACGTGGATTTTGCGACAGCGAGTGAGGTAGCATCGAAGATCACTCCCGTTCCAGGTGGCGTGGGGCCGATGACGATCGCGATGCTGCTAGAAAACACTCTTCGTGCGGCGGAGGCGTTCGTCGCGTGACCTATCGTCAGCGCGGCCGCGGCTTCGATGGAGGCGTATCTCCGTATGCGCCTGTTCCGGCCGATGCACCAGGTCGCTCGCGTGAGACGGCGATAACGATCAGCGAGCTCAATGATGCGACGAAGACGATCGTCGAGAGCTCCTTTGGAACCTTCTGGGTCCGCGGCGAGGTGAGTGACTTCAAGGCGAACCGCAGCGGTCACTGGTACTTCTGTCTTCGCGACTCGACTGCGCACATGGCATGTGTGGTATGGGCGAGCGACCAGCGGACGATTCCCGCGCCGCCGGACGACGGGATGGCGGTGCTCGCGCTGGTCCAGCTGACGATGTATGCGACGAACGGGCGTCTTCAGCTTCGCGTGACGCGAATGGAAGCTGCGGGCGAAGGGCTCTGGCGCAAAGCGATGCAGCAGACAGTGGATCGCCTGACCGCTGAGGGCCTCCTCGCACCGAGCCGCAAGAAACCACTTCCGCGGTACCCGCGAGTGCTGGCCGTTGTGACGAGCATCACGGGCGCCGCTCTGAGGGATATCATTTCGGTTGCGGGGCGGCGGCGTCCTGGTTTACGCATCGTCGTGTCCGCCGCCTCCGTTCAGGGGGACGAAGCTGCAGGGGAGATCTGCGCTGCGATCAGGCGGGTTATTAAGTGGGGACGAGCAGATGTGATGATCATCGGCCGTGGAGGCGGGTCACGCGAGGATCTCCGCGCATTCAACGATGAGCGCGTTGCGCGAACGATCGCGGCGTGCCGTATCCCCATCGTATCGGCGGTAGGGCACGAGATCGACACTACTGTCTGCGATCTCGTCGCCGATGTCCGGGCGGCTACGCCCTCGGCGGCGGCTGAGACGGCGATTCCGACAACGGCGGACATGCTCGCGGCACTGGTTGTTCAGCGCAGGCGTCTGACGGGTGGAGTTGTACGGAGAGCAGAATCGGCTGCACTCGATCTACGGACAGTTTCGCGCGACATGCGTCTTGCGTCGTCGAGGGTTGTCGAGCGCCGCAGGGCCGCGATTGGGGGGATTGCCGGGCGTCTCAACGCGCTCAGTCCGCTCGCGACGCTCGAGCGGGGCTATGCGGTCGCCCGCGGACCAAACGGTGACGCGCTCACCTCGGCGACACAGTTCCAGCCTGGCGACACGTTCGACCTTACACTTCGAGACGGCACGATCCGCGCTCGAACCGAGGGCACACTTCCTTCCGAAGCGGATCGCGCAAGTGAGGATTCGGGGACATGAGTCCCGAGTCGTCAGCCCTCATAAGGTCTGGCATCCCGAATCGCGTTTGCTGTTAGTGAGTAGTAAGTCAGTTTCACCCACTCACTCTTCCGAGTGATTGCGGACCCAGGATCGAGGATCTTCGAGGGTTAAGGACTACAGACTTTGCGGCCTCAGGACCAACTACAATCGACGATCGGCGATTAATCGAGGACTGAGGAGATCGAGGACTTAGGATCGAGGGCTGACAGCCCGTTCTTTTCCCGAGCTGCGAGAATACGCTTCGCCGATATTGGCCTCGATGCCGCAGATCGACGCATACAGCTGCGACGCAATCTCGACGGTGATGACGTTGGCCTTGAGTTTTGTAGCGTCTCCAAACGCGTCCTCAAT
>DATAIM010000391.1:0-4143 GCA_036262655.1 Gemmatimonadaceae bacterium
CGCACGCCGGCGACGAGAAGCTCACCGGGACAAGGCGATGCTACCCGCCAATCCACTTTCTCGAGGGCCCCTGCCGCGAATACACGAAAGAGCGATAAGGGGTGCGGAAGAATGTCGAGCGCGACCTGATGGCGACGCTCATCATCCATGCCCGTGCCGCCTGCGGTACAGATTTCAGCATGAACGTGTCGGACAGTTCCCAACTTTGTGACGTTTGACTCGAGTTTTTTGACTCCGCGCTGGAAGGGGAATTGATGAACGGGGCAGAGCTGCACCGCCTGCGCGGCGGCGAGCTCGAGGAGCACTCCCACTTGAGCCGCGTTTTGCGCAATCGGTTTTTCGCAGAGAACGTGAGATCGTGCTCGGAGAGCTGCCTGGCACGTGTCGAAATGCTGCTGGGGCGGCGTACAGACATGAATCACCTCGAGTCCTAACGCGAGCATCTGATCGATGCCAAGCGCGTCGCACGAACCAAATGAAGCAGCGAGCTTTTGTGCGCGGACCAGATCAGGGTCGGATATCGCGGCAATGTCGACGCCGGCGCGCCGGGCAGCCGCCGCATGCATGCGACCCATCAGACCGGCGCCGATTATCCCGGCGCGGATCCGGCGGCGCGTCATTCAGTCACTCGATCGCCGTCCGGGTACCGTTCGCCGCGGAAGCGTAGCATGCATCGATCACACGGAGAGCCTGCAGCGCATCCTCGGGAGTCGCAGGCGGCCGGCCGCCGTTCTCGAATGCCTCGAGTGATCTCTCGAGAACGAGTCGTGTCGAGACTACCCGGGGATTAGGAGGATTGCGGGCAATCATCCGTCGCTTGTTACCTGTCTCTGCCCACGCCAGGCCGGATACGCCGTAGTCGACACGCAAATGGGGCACGGTGCTGCGGTACAACCCTGTCGTAACGCGTGCACGTCCGCCAAACGAGGCACGATACGATGCCGAAACAGTATCCGCCCGGACCTCGAAGTAGTGCGTCTCGCCCTTGCAGAGACGATTCTGAACCAGCTGCGCGATTCTGCCGCCCGCGAACTCGAGCGAAACGACCACAAGCGCGTCAGACCCGCTGTCGTTCAAGCCGCCCGCCGACATGGATGCCCACGCAAACTTGGGCGTTTCACCGAACAGCGCCAGGATGTAGTCGATCAGGTGGATGCCGGCCTCGTGCAGAGTGCGGCGAAGCATCGCCCCGCGCCACCCGCCTTCGGTCCACGGCGGTACATCGGTATTCTGCCACAGCGAAGCAAAGAAGACCGGCTCCCGCGGCTTTCGCCGTGTCTCGTCCAGTAATGCCCGGAAGATCGGCATCTCACGAAACTCATGGTTCAGCGCGATGCGCCGGCCCGCGCGTTCCGCAGCTTCCATTATCTGCAATCCCTCTCCGACATTGGGCACGAACGGCTTTTCACAGATGAGGTGGCAGCCAGCTTCGATCGCCGTCAGGCAGATCGATGTGTGCGAGTCCGGAGGTGTGGCGACAATCAACACGTCCGGCCGTGCGTCTCGCAGCATCTGCTCGTAATCCGAGAAGACCGGAACTGAAAACTTTGAGGCAGCCCTGTCGCGACGGCCGGCATCCGTATCGCAGGCACCAACGACCTCGACGGAGTTCATCAGTGCGAGAGCTGGAAGGTGCATCTCGTATCCTGCTTCGCCGCAGCCTACAACCGCAATCCTGCTCAATTTCATTTCGATATGGTTTGCAAAGGTTTTCGGCTTTCGCGGCCTTACGCTGTCCCGGGCTTGCGGCAAAGCGCGACAATCGACCGTCCGAGAGGGAGCCTTATCCCGGCTGCGATCAGCCCCGCCTCGGCCCGAAGAATTGCTCGCTTGGCCGAGTAAGCTAGTCCGCGAGAAGCTCCCGGAACAGCGAGTATGCCGTGATAACCCGAGCCTTCTCGACGCGTAGCCCTGAGCTCTCGTGCCACTTCAGCGAGACCCAGCAACCCATTTGCGCGGCTGAGCGTGAGAATTTCGAGCCCCGCCTCTTTGAGCTTCGACTCGAGTACCCGCGGCTCGTACTTCCTAAAATTGTTCGCCGGGTCTTCGGTCGCGCGCGGAATCGACTGCGCGTTGGTCCGCACGAAGAAGAGACCACCGGGACGCAGCACACGCGACATCTCGGCGATGGCTGCGACGTCTCCGCCTGACAGGGGCAGATGTTGCAGCACGTCAAGAGTGATCACGACATCTGCTGAGGCAGACTGAAAAGGCAGCTCCATTGCGTTGCCCACCGCGACAGGCAACCCGAATGCCCGCGCAGCGGTTACCCCTTCTACAGCGAGATCAGCCCCGGCTGCGGCCCATCCGGGGTGCTCATCCAGGAACCAGGCCATTGTCTGGCCGGAGCCGCAGCCGACATCGACAAGCAGGCCGGAGGTTCCGAGTCGAGCGCGTCGAAAGAGCGCCGCGGCAATGTCACGCATTCCGGCGTTCCACCACGATGCCGACTCGAGGAGACGCATGCGGGCGTAATACTCTTCCGAAAAGATTCGTGGGGCCTCACCCATTCGCGCGGTTCCGTCTGTCGAGTAGTGAGTAAAAACCTCCCACGGGAACGGCCACTGCGCTCACCAGCTGGTACCCGAAGTGAAGGGGTATAGCGACGGCGAGCATCGGTAGTCCACCATGACGCGTCAGCCACGCATAGAATGGGATGTTGACCGCGACAGAAACACCGACAAACGCTGCCGCCGCGATCCATGCTGAGACTCCAAAGCCCGTACAGCCGAGCAGCACCGCGACGAGAGCGGAGCCCGCGGCGGCGGTGCCGGCGAGCGCCTTCGTCCCGAGGCTGGGACTCGATGCGGAGGTCACCGATTTTGCCGAGAGCAGCAGCCGAACCCACGGAACTGCGCGGTCGCGAAAGTCGGTTTTCATGATCGACCCGACCGACCACCGCTTGTAATGTCTGGCCTGTATTGCGGGATCGAGGAGAATCGCCCCTTCCCGATACAACCTGTAACCAAGCTCGATATCCTCGATCTGCGGCCGCGCGTACGTGACCTCGTCGAAGCCGCCCACAGTCCGAAACGCAGATGCGCGTACTGCACCGCATCCGGCCCAGAAAGTCGCCACAGATCCGGCCGTCTGCCTGTGGGCATAATGATGCAACAGGTTTCGGTACCGCGAGACGAGCGAGCGGTCGGCAGGTTGCTCGTCATATGAGCCAAAGACGGCAACCAGCGTCGGCGTAGTCCTGAGATGGGCGGCGAGAAGCCGGAGAGCGTCTTCGTGAACGGCGACGTCGGCATCGATGAAGGCGATGAACTCTCCCGACGCTGCTTCTGCTCCACGATTCCGCGCGTAGGCCGGACCGCGAGCCACGTTTCCCGTGCGCAGGACAACGTCGGCACGTCTGTCCGCGATCTCTGGTGTCGAGTCCGTACTCGCGTCATCAACGACGACCACCTCCCACACATCGCGCGCGAGATCACTCGAACCAAGGGCGTCGAGACAGATTGGCAGGAAGGCTTCGGCATTGTGGGCGGGAACGACTACTGACAGTATCAAATTGCTACTCCCGTCCGCGATTGCTGCGGGCCCGAACGGCGATACGCGCATTTCGCAGGACCTTTCGGGCGGTGACGTACGCAACGAATTCCGGAGAGCCCCAGCGGGCCAGCATCTTCCCTTGTCGGAAGTAATACATATCCAGGCGCGGGAGCTCATGCGGTCCTTCTGAGCCAGTCAGGAAATCGAAACGCGTCGTGCAAGCGAGTGAGTATGTGGTCGCGGCCACTGCGACTGCGTCTGCATCATGATGCCCGTACGGAAAGGCAAATGATGAGGGGGAGGCGCCCACGCGCTCCTCGAGAGTTGCTGCGCAGCCGACGATCTCGCGCTCGAGAGTCTGGCGATCGGCGTTTCTGAGCGAGACATGCGTAGTACCGTGTCCGCCGATCTCGAATCCTTGTGATCGAACTGCTCCAATCTCCGACCAGCTCATGAGGGGTTGATGGGGAATAGAAGATCGCGCTGCGGCGGATTCCCAATCATTGCTCTTACCGACGTATCCGGGAACTACAAACACAGTCGCGGGAGCGTGGCGCTTTATCAGCGTGGGAACGGCAGCGGAGGCAAAGTTCGCGAAGCCATCGTCGAAAGTGAGTGCGACCGCATGAGTGGCCGCCGGGACAGCTG
>DATAIM010000392.1:0-7828 GCA_036262655.1 Gemmatimonadaceae bacterium
ATGGAGCTGGGGAATCGTGTTGATAGTGTTTTTTCTTGCCTCCACAGGTGTTTCCCACATCGGTCGGCAGGCAAAGCACTCTACACCCGGCGACATCGTCCAGAAGACCGGCGCCCGGGACGCGTGGCAGGTTACCGCGAACGGAGCACCTTTCGCCGTCGCGGCTCTTGCAAGCATCGTATGGCCCTGGCATGCATGGCACGTGGTTGGAGCGGGAGCGATTGCCGCATCATCGGCGGATACATGGGCGACCGAGATGGGTATGCTGTCGCGGCAGGCGCCGCATTCGGTCATCGACTGGAAGAGAGTGCCCGCCGGTACGTCAGGTGGAGTTACGCCGCTCGGGATTGGAGCAGCAATCGCGGGATCAGCGCTGGTCGCCGGCGTTACGTTTCTTGCGGCGTGGGGATCGGTCGCCGCCTGCGGCGCTCTCACTGGCGGATTAGCCGGCTCGATAGCGGACTCGATTCTCGGAGCAACAATTCAGACCAAACGCCGCTGCCCGCTTTGCGGAACTTCCACGGAACGCGTTGTTCACAGCTGTGGTACGACAACAGAGATCACCGGAGGAATTCGCTGGCTCGACAACGACGGTGTAAACCTGCTGAGCTCAGTCATTGGGGCCGCCGCCGGCACGGCCTGCCTTACGTGATGCCCTCGAACCCCCTGCAATGAACATCGCTCGCCAATTAGCAACATCTGCGTCGTCGCGAGCGCGAGTCCTGCTTGTGAGCGCGAATCGCGAGCGTCAACCGTATCCGGTGATTCCGAACGGGCTTGCGTGCGTCGCGTCGGCGCTCGATGCCGCGGGCCATGATGTACGATTCGTTGATCTGTGCTTCGAGCGCGATCCTGTTGCCGCCGCGTCGGCTGCTGCGCGGGATACCGCGCCCGATGTGATCGGTGTCTCGGTGCGTAATATCGACAACAGCGACGCCATCGCTCTCAGGCACTACACGCCGGAGGCGAGAGGCGTATTCGCCGCTCTGCGCGCAGCGGCGCCGCGGGCGAGAATCATTGCCGGAGGTGCCGCATTCGGTGTCGCACCTGAGGCTTTGTTTCGCGACTTCGGGGTCGACTATGCGGTTGCAGGCGATGGTGAGCGCGCAAGCGTCGCGCTCGTAGACGCACTTGCACAGGGCCGGGAGATTTCCGCGGTGCCGGGAGTCGTTCGCTCAGTAGATGGCGTCGTGCATTTCACACCGCCCGGCGAGGATGCAGATCTCGACGCGCTTCCTTCACCGTCACTGCATCGCTGGATCGATCTCCGGCGTTACGAGCGACACGGCGCAACGATTCCGATACAGACCAAGCGCGGTTGCGTTTTCAAGTGCGTTTACTGCACGTACCGGAATGTCGAAGGATGGGGTTACAGAACCCGGGATCCGGAGCTCGTGGCTGATGAGATCGAAGAGCTGGAACGCGAAGCCGGAGTCCGGACATTCGATTTCGTGGACTCCACCTTCAACTCCCCGCCCGGCCACGCACTCGAAGTCTGCGAAGCCATCATCCGCAGAAACCTCGGCGTGCACCTCGACACGACGAACTTCACGCCTGCGGCTGCGTCTGTAGAGCTGCTCGCCACTATGCGCCGGGCAGGCTTTCGGACACTCGGCATCACGGCTGAGAGCGCGAGTGATCCTGTCCTCCATCGTCTCGAGAAGGGATTCACCGCTGCCAAGGTGAGAGAGGTGGCCGAGCGGGTGGAGCGGGCGGGAATACGAACGCTCTGGATCTTTCTGGTGGGGGGCCCCGGCGAATCAGCGGCAACTCTCGAGGAAACCCTCGCTTTCGCGGAGTGGCGGCTGCGTCGCGGCGATGCGGTGTACCTTACCGTCGCTCTGAGGATTTACCCCGGCACGACGCTGCACCGAATTGCAATGGACGAAGGGGTGGTAAGTCCGGACTCGACTCTGCTCGACCCGACTTTCTATTTCAGCCCCGAGCTAGCGTTCGATGCAGCGGTCGAGCGGCTTCGTCGATTTTCCGCGGATCATCCGCGGTTCATGTTCTCGGCCGACTCGCGCTCCGCGCTTCTTCCTTATCTGACTCGAGCGGCATCGGTCCTGCGGCTCCCCAAGCCGCACTGGCAGTACATGGGAGTGTTTCAGACAATCACCCGAGCGGCATCGCGGCGGGGGGCACACTCCCGTGGGTGACGCTCAAGTGATCATTGTCGGAGCTGGCCCCGCGGGGGCTTCTACCGCGTTCTTCCTCGCTCGCGCAGGGATTGACGTACTCGTGCTCGACCGCGCGCGATTCCCGCGTGACAAGACTTGCTCCGAATACATGAGCCCGCAGGCATCGCGCATCCTCTCGGAAATGAATGCGCTTGACGCAGTCGAATCCGCAGGTGCCGCTCGGCTCCAGGGGATGCGAGTTCATGCGCCGAATGGAGCCACGATCGAGGGCGGCTTCGTCGCCGAACACGGCTTTCGCGGGTTCAGCGATAGAGGGCTGGCGGTCAGGCGGACGATCCTCGACAAAATTCTCCTCGATCGGGCGCGGGACGCTGGAGCGCGCGTCGAGGAGGGCGTGCGTGTTACAGACGTCGTTCGAGACTCGAGCGGACGAGCGGAGGGCGTGTGGGCAGCAACACAAGGTGATCTGCCTATGGAGCGTCGAGCGAAACTGGTCATCGGAGCGGACGGGCTGCGCTCCGTCGTCGGGCGGAGGCTGGGATTGATTCGCTCATCGCGATGGCCGCGCAGGATCGCGCTGGTGACCCACTTCACCGGCGTCGAGGGGATCGACGCGTTCGGGGAGATGCACGTGGATCGCAGTGGCTACTGCGGAGTCGCCGACGTAGGCAACGGACTGACTAATGTCGCGGTGGTCGTGCCTGTTTCGAGAGCGGCCGAAGTTGCTGTGGACCGTACGGAGTTTCTGGAGAGCTGGATAGCGGAGCGGCCGCCACTGGCCTCGATGTTCACAAAAGCGGTGAGAGTCGATCCCGTTCGGGCCACCGGGCCGTTTGCAGCAAGAGCGCGGCGCGCGTGGGCCCCCGGTGCCGCCCTCGTCGGGGACGCGGCCGAATTTTTCGATCCGTTCACTGGTGAAGGCATCTACACAGCGCTTCGCGGGGGCGAGCTCCTGTCGGAGCTCGCGAAACAAGCGGTGCTCGCCCCGGCAGCTGGCCGCGATGATAACGCTCTGAGACGGTATGAAACAGCTCGACGCGCTGAATTTTCGGGCAAATGGAAGGTAGAGCGGCTCATCGGTGCGGCGATTGCGTTTCCACCAGTCATCAATCGCGCTGCAAACGTGCTCTCACGCAGGCGCGATATGGCGGACCTGCTCGTTGGCGTGGTCGGAGATTTCGTCCCGGCGCGTGAAGTCCTTCGGCTGGGATATCTTCTGAATCTCCTTTACTCGCGTCCTGCATGACTGTCGACCAGCACGCATTCAGATCTGTACTCGGCCGCTTCGCTACCGGGGTTACGGTGGTCACGGCCATCGGAGCCCGGAACCGGGTTGTGGGTATCACCGTAACCGCGTTTTCCTCGGTCAGCCTGGATCCGCCTCTTGTCAGCATCTGTATCGATCATTCTGCGTCCGTGCACAATGCGCTCTCCAAGGCAGAAAGCTTCGTCGTCAACATCCTTTCGGAGGGTCAGGAAGCCCTTGCGCGCAGATTCGCCGAGACGGACCCGAACAGGTTCGAGGGTATTGGATGGGACCGGGGACAAACCGGCAACGCAATTCTCTTCGACGTGCTGGGGTACCTGGAATGCAGGGTTGTCGGACGGCATCGTGCGGGTGACCACGATATCATCATCGGCGAGGTCGAGGTGGCGGAGTCGAGCGAAGGTAAGCCGCTCCTCTATTATCGCGGAGGCTATGCGCAGCTCGAGCGCTGAGTCGTGAGTCCACTGCTCGACGGCGGTCGCCAGCGGGGAGTGGAGTTCCTCGACGACCCTGCTGTCGCCCCCGAGGTGATCACCCGGTCGATGAGGGACGTTGCCCGCGCCAATACCCTGTTCGGTGGAAAGCGCGCTGCACTGGCCGAGCTTCGCCCTGCGATCGAAGGGCTTCGGGAGACCGGCAGCCTGCTCGACGTGGGGACGGGCCTTGGAGACATTCCGGCTGCAGCCAAGCGTCTCGCAGGCACGCTCCGTCTCAGTCTCTGGACGATCGGAATGGACTGCTCTCCTCCACTGATTGCTATCGAGAGGCGCGCGCTGGACGCCGTCGTTCGCGCGGACGCCCTTTGCCTTCCGTTCGCAGATCGCAGTGTCGACATCGTGATGGCATCACAGGTTCTGCATCACTTCCCGAACGAATCAGCTGTATCACTGATCAGGGAAATGAATCGTGTCGCCCGGACTCGCGTAGTGATAGCTGACCTCCGTCGCAGCAGGATTGCTGCTGTTGGCCTCTGGCTGGGGTCTTTTCCCCTTGGATTCCATCCGGTCAGCAGGCATGATGGTGTAGTTTCGGTCATGCGGGGGTTCCAACCCGTGGAGCTGACCGAGATTGTGGAAGTGGCGACCGGCCGACGGCCGGTTGTGCAGCGCCGCCTTGGATTTCGACTCACTACCAGCTGGAACCCAGACCCGTGACCCCGAAGCCTGGACAGCCCCTCGAGCTTGGACCCATGCCACTCGGCCGGCCCATGGAAACGGTCGACGAGCGAGTCGTCCGTGCACCGTGGCGCGTGATGTTCGACGTTGCGCGGAAGGTGGAAGAATGGCCCGCGCATCTGCCGCATTATCGCTTCGTCCGGTTCCGCGAGCGAGCAACCGATGGCGGAGGGATTGTAGAGATGGCGGCAAACAGGCCGTTCGGGTTCTTTGACTGGCCGACGTGGTGGCTGTCGGAAATGGCCGTCGATGACGGAGCGCCGGCGATCCGTTTCCGGCACATTGGTGGTATAACGAAGGGAATGGACGTGGAATGGTCGTTCCGTGCGGTCCCCGAGGGAACGCACGTGAGGATCCTTCACGTGTGGGATGGGCCGAGCGTTCCGCTGATTGGAATTCCCGCGGCGACGATGGTGGTCGGGCCCGTATTCGTTCATGGCATTGCGTCGCGCACCCTTGCCGGACTTGCCAGCGTTGCAGAGCGTGAGACACAACGCAGACGCCAGGTCGCGGCTGCCGTCTGATAACGGGAGAATAATTGTCAAATCGAAGAGTCGTAATCACAGGCATTGGAGCGGTGACGCCCATCGGGTCTACGGTGGACGGCCTCTGGGGTGGATTGCGGCAGCAGAAGTCCGCTGTGGGTCCAGTCACGCGGTTCGATCCGAGCATCTTCAAGAGCCACAACGCTGCGGAGGTGAACGACTTCGTCGCGACGGATCACCTCGATCGGAAGCGCGCAAAGCGGCTGGACCGGTACGGGCATTTCTCCGTGGCTACCGCGCGGATGGCCGTCGCTGACGCAGGTCTCGACCTCGAAAGGGAGGACCGCGATCAGATCGGCTCGACGATGGGCAGCGCGCTTGGCGGACTCGAATTCGCGGAAAATCAGCTCGACCTGTACCTGCGCGAGGGAATCCGCTCGGTGGATCCGATGCTGGCATTGTGCGTTTTCGGGGGTGCGGCGAGCTGCAACATCGCAATCGAGCTGGGAGTGAGCGGCCCGAACTCGACGAACGCGATGAGCTGCGCTTCCGGTACTGTCGCGATCGGAGAGGCATTCCGGCTCATCCGCGATGGGTATGCGGATGTGATGATTTCGGGTGGTGCAGAAGCGCCTCTTGCGCCACTCTGCTTCGGTGCATTCTCGATAATCCGCGCGATGTCGACACGCAACGAAGATCCGGGAAGCGCATCCCGTCCATTCGACCGGGATCGGGACGGTTTCGTGATGGGAGAAGGCGCCGCGGTGCTGGTGCTCGAGGAGTATGAGCGTGCGATTGCGCGCGGTGCGCGAATCTATGCGGAGGTTGCGGGTTTCGGTTTCACGAACGACGCATACCACATGACCGCGCCCCGTCCCGACGGATCGCAGGCTGCCCGCTCGATGCGTCTCGCGCTGAAGGATGCGCACGTAGAGCCGCGTGAGATCGCATACGTCAATGCCCACGGCAGCTCCACCCCGCTCAACGATCCGACGGAGACGAAGGCGATCAAGGATGTCTTTGGAGAATCCGCCTATTCGCTTCGCGTGAGCGGAACAAAGGGCTATTACGGGCATGCATTGGGAGCTTCAGGCGCGATCGAGACAGCGATATCTGCACTCGCGATCGACCGCGAGTGGCTGCCTCCCACCGTAAACCTCGACGTTGCTGACGATGCGTGCGATCTTAATTTCCTGCCGGGCAACGGAAGAAGCGAGCGGGTAGAGCACGTGCTGACAAACTCGTTCGGATTCGGCGGCATCAATGCCGCGCTGGTGCTTCGCCGCGTGAGCTGACGTGGTGAGGGCCGCGCGGCCCTCACATCACACACCGGAGCACCAGATGCGCGATTCGTGGCGCCACTTCATAGCCGAGTTCATCGGGACGTTCGCGCTTGTATTCGTGGGCGGCGCGTCGATCATGATCGCGAAGGACACGAACAGCCCCGCAGGTCTGATTGGGATCGCACTGGCGCACGGTCTGATACTGGCGGTGATGGTGAGCGCATTGATGCGCATCAGCGGGCACTTCAATCCCGCGGTGACGATCGGATTCATTGCCGCGCGCCGGATCGAGACTTCGATGGCCGGGGTCTACATATTAGGGCAGCTCATCGGCGGTATCGCGGGCGCGTATCTCCTCAAGTTCACGTTTCCGTTCGTGCTGTTCGAGGCGACGCGCGGCGGTGGGCAGGCCGTAGCGCTCCAGGTAAGCGGGACACAGGCATTCCTGCTCGAAGCGGTTGCAACATTCTTTCTGGTGCTGGTGGTCTTCGGAACGGCGGTGGATCCGAAGGCCCCTAAAGTGGGCGGGCTCGCGATTGGATTTGTGGTTGCAGCGGACATTCTTGCTATCGGACCACTCACAGGCGCATCGATGAATCCGGCGCGCTCATTCGGGCCGGCGGTGGCGAGCGGCGTATTCGAGGCTCAGTTCATCTACTGGCTCGCGCCGATTGCAGGCGCGATCACTGCTGCTGTTCTGTACGAGTACCTGTTTCTGCGGCGTGAAATGGAGCCGGAGCTGCACGGAACGCTGCGGCCGGCGGCGACGAAGGGTGAGAGGCCGCCGGAGGCGAAGCGCTAGTCGTTGGTTGGGCGACACCGGTCGAGCCCCGGTAGCACCTATGAGGCGGGTTTCACCGCGGTTACCGGCGGCTGCGCATACGCATCCATCGAAATAGTCAGCAGCAGACTCGCGATTACCATCGCCCCGGCAAAGAGAAACGGCACGCCCTTTCCCAGCACGTCCATCCCCCAGCCCGCAATCAACGGAAACGCTACGCGTGACACTCCGCCGAACGTGTGCTGCACGCCCATGTACAGCCCCCGCTGCGTCTGCGGCACCACTCGCGAAAGCATCGCCGTAACGCACGGAAATGTGAACGCCGTCCCGAGCGGCATGAGGGTAAGCGAGATGAGCATCGTCGGATACGATGTAATCCGGGCCACCATCGCAAGTCCAAGAGCGAGCAGCACCAGACCCAATCGCGCGAGCCGCACCTCGCCGAGCCATTCGATCATCCGCCCCAGAATGCCCGTGCGCGCGATAACTCCCATTCCGCCCAGGTACATCACGAAGTAGCCGACGTTCCGCTCGTTGATCCCCAGCCGCTCGGATAGAATCAGCGGCAGCATCGGCGCTGTTCCATAGAACGCGCCTATCGCGATCGCATAGATCCAGATCAGTCGCGAGGCCGGCTGTTTCGGATGAAAAACCACCCCGCGAAGCGCGTTGGAGCTCGCGCCTTCTGGCCGCGTC